>JAYKJC010000219.1:0-7095 GCA_035285885.1 Leptolyngbyaceae cyanobacterium
GGAAATATAGTCGTCCAACGAGGATGAGGAACGCCAGGTATCCCAACGCTTCTACGAGATAAAGATGTTGGGTATAGCCAAAGAAAGCCTTCAGCAGAATGCCAGGAAATTGGCGATCGGGAAGCACTCCACTCGCATCCCAGACCTGCGGGCCGAGGAAGCAGCTGTCGTTGGCTGAAACGCAGAGCCATGACCAGTCTGGTGCAAGTTTCACCCAATACAGGGCCGCCGCATCCAGGTGCCTCAATGCCGTAATCACCAGTCCAGACACAATCAACAACAGCAACACGCCCATGCCCTGGAAGAAAAGCTTGAGGTTGATTTTGATCCCCAACTGGAACAGACAGAATCCAATAATCACGGCACCGATGAGTCCGGCGATCGCCCCCACGGTTGGCATCCATCCATCTTGAAATTTTGCAGAGATGAAAATGACGGTTTCAAAGCCTTCCCGCAACACCGCAATCATCACCAGCCCAAAAACGCCCCACCCAGCATTTTGAGAATCCTTCAAAACTGAGTCAATCGTTCCTTCAATGTCGGCTTTGAGGGCCTTGGCTTGCCGCGTCATCCAAATCAACATCCAGCTAAGAAGGGCGATCGCCACCAGGCTAAAGCCTCCTTCAAGAAGCTGCTTGACCACGCGGGTATAGGCTTGGTCAGAGGCATCGAGTTGCAGCAGCACTCCATTTAAGACCGCTCCCACGAAAACGCTGGCGACGAGCCCCGCCGCAATGCCGAAGTAGACCCAGATATTGAGCCGCTGTTGATTGGCTTTGCTGAGATAGGCGAAGACAATGCCGACGACAAGGGAGGCTTCGACACCTTCTCGCAGAGTAACGACAAAGGTTGGAAGGGCAGCGCTAATATCAATCATTGAATCGAGGAGGAAAGTGCAAAAATGCCTAACCTGGACTGACAAGCCAGGTCACACCTATATTTTGCAACTCTTCAGATAATCTTGCCTGAATTTTCTGGCGATGCTGAATGTAGGGATGAGTCAGAAATTTTCGCTATCGACGATTATATGGACGATTAATGATGGATTTCCAGGTTCAGAACGTAATGGCCTAGTCGCAAATTGCCCGACCACAGCTCATATTCAAGGCGCAGATGTTCGGGCAGAGGAGAACCTTCTAAAGAGAGGCTCCGGGTGAAGTTGCGGAGCTTAATCTGTTCACTGCGATCGCCCGCTCCCCGTTGCAGCCAATATCGATTCAGCCCGTACACTCCCTGCTCCCAAAAATGGCGATAGCTGAATCGCCCGTTCCCCTGCATGGTCATCGTCATCCGATAGGGAGACACTTCAATCCAAAGCAAACGGGGAGGATACTCGGCTGAAAGCGTCAGAACGTCATCATTATCGAGCCAGTTTCCCCGACTTTGCTCCCGAATGGCGGGCTCGGTGAGCAAAATATGAAACTGATCGCGCTCTTTCTGATACACCGTTGCAGCAGTTTCCGTAACTGACCAAACGGGAAGATCGAACGCCATAAATGAGAGGCAAACGGGCTTTCGGTGCTGGCTCAACATGATGATGGGATTAAAGTGTGAGGTTGTAAACGACTGTACCGGACGCGAGATGAGTCATCAAACAGATGGGCAACGGAACGTTGATCCCCAACTGCAAACTTTAGGCTGTAATGATGCTGAGTCACCGATGGGCCATGAAGTTCCTGCTGCACCCGGTCATGACGTTAAGAAATGCAAATAAAGCCAGCGTCTATTCTCGAGTTGAATCATAGTGCACGTTAGCGCTGCATCATTCGCCGCAGTTCATGCTCCGCCGCAGTTCATCATCTGCCCCTTATTCTCCACTGACCTTAAAGAGAACAGGTCGATGGCAATAAAGAGGGCTAGATCGCTCTGCTTTTTCTCGCACCCGGTCTCGCTGTCCGGAATTTCGCATGGTTAAGAAATTACTCAAGCCACGTAGAACGGTAGAATCGCTAAGGTTGTTTTTCCTGCCGCTAGTCTAGCCTAATGTCCAACACAACGATAACCCTGAATACTACGGAACCGCATACGTCATTAATGATTCAACCTGCCGAGGGTGGAGGGTCTGTGAACGGAATCATCGAGATTCCAGGCGACAAGTCGATCTCCCACCGATCCCTTATGCTGGGCGCACTCGCCACAGGCGAAACCCAAATCTCGGGGCTGTTGCTGGGCGAAGATCCCCGGAGTACTGCGACGTGCCTCAGCGCCATGGGAGCCCAAATATCTGACTTAAATTCTGAGAAAGTCACGGTTCACGGCATTGGGGTGGGTCAGCTTCAAGAACCCTCCGACGTGCTAGACATGGGCAACTCGGGGACAACCATGCGCCTCATGCTGGGAATTTTGGCCTCCCATCCCGATCGATTCTTCACGGTAACGGGCGATCGCTCCTTGCGCTCGCGCCCGATGGATCGCGTTATTCGTCCGTTAGAACAAATGGGCGCACAGATTTGGAGTCGAAACGGCGGCTATGCTCCGATCGCCATTCAAGGCCAACAGCTCAAGCCGATTCACTATCACTCTCCCATTGCCTCGGCTCAGGTCAAATCTTGCATCTTGTTGGCCGGACTCATGGCCGATGGGAAAACGACCGTCACCGAACCTGCCCTTTCTCGTGACCATAGTGAACGCATGCTCCGGGCTTTCGGCGCAGACATCACCGTTGATCCTGAAACCCATAGTGCAACGGTTCACGGACCTGCAACGCTGACCGGACAGCAGGTGGTTGTGCCCGGTGACATCAGTTCTGCGGCCTATTGGCTTGTGGCTGGAGCCATCATCCCAGGAGCCGACCTGACGATTCGCAATGTGGGCATCAATCCCAGTCGAACGGGAGTGCTGGAGGTGTTGCAGGCCATGGAGGCAGATATTACCCTTCTCAATGAGCGAACCGTTGCAGGGGAACCTGTCGCCGATCTGCGAGTGCGCCACAGCCCCCTCAAGGGATGCACCATTCAAGGCGATGTGATCCCCCGACTCATTGATGAAATTCCGGTGTTGGCTGTTGCGGCTGTGTTTGCCTCTGGCAAGACGACCATTCGAGATGCGGCTGAACTGCGGGTCAAAGAGAGCGATCGCATCTCCGTGATGGCCAATCAGCTCAACGCCATGGGCGCACGCATCACCGAGCTTCCCGATGGTATGGATATTGAAGGAAACGCCTCGCTGAGCGGAACTGAGGTTGACAGCTACACCGATCATCGCATTGCTATGAGTTTGGCGATCGCCGCCCTCAGAGCGTCTGGCGCAACCACGATTCATCGCGCAGAAGCCGCCGCCATTTCATACCCAGACTTCGTCCCCACACTTCAATCCATTTGCGCTTAGACTTGGCTGCCTGACACACTTTATTTCGTGATCAGAAGTTTTTGCACTGTAGGTTGCGGTTGAGCTTGCGAAACCCAACACAGGCAGATCTTAACGGCAGTGTTGGGTTTTCTTACGTTAACCACAACCTACGGATTCTGGTCATTTCAGAAGATGTGTCAGGCAATCAGGCTTAGCACACCCACAAAACTGCGTAAGACCTACCAAAAACATTTTGGAAACTCCAGTTCCCAATCGAGACGAGGTTTAAAGCAGTATGCAAAGTTAAGCACAGGCACGGGGCTTAAGCCCCTTGTTCACAGGTTATTTTGTACGTGACCCATTTGCACATCGCTATAGCAAGCGATATGAGAGGTTTGATGAGAGATTTGTTAAGGATTGGGAATAATTAGTTAGAAGTGCGGGGGCTGGGTGAGAAGCCCATTATTGCTATGTGGCGACGGGTTAATAATCTTGTCAATAGCCTAATCACGTATCAAACACTGAGCCCCGATAGCCGATGTCGCCGACAAGTCAGTCAATGGCTACAGCAACGGCATCCTCTAACATCTAAGCAGTGGTTTGAAGCATTTTGGCAGACAGAAAACATCTTAGAAATCACAACTGATTTTGTTTATCATGCTTTTTCATCCTATTCAGGATTACCCTTTGCCTATGTAATTCCTGAAGACCGATTAGAAGAAGATTTGTGCTGGACAAACGTGTGCTGGTTTGATTGGGAAATGACGTTTTTCTTAGACGTTGAAACCCAATTTCAGATGGATATCAGCGGCCATTTTCATTATGAAAAAACAACTACAATTGCAGAAATTGTTCATTTCCTAGATCAACATATCCGCCTTAGGAAAGGGCATTCCACTAACTAAATTCTCTATCAAAATTTTCCACCCCAATTATCCACCAAAAATAGGCTAAATCGCTCAATCCATACATTGTCACGATTTGGCAAACTTCTCCAATTGATACGAAGAAAAGGGGGTGGGCGCGCAACGCGCGCCCACCCCCTTTTCTTCGTAAACTTTGCCACGTCGTACATTGTGAGGCTGCCGCCCCTACAATTAAAAGTCTGAACTTTTTGGAACCTGGCTCAGGGACGTTTATGCTTTCAGACTTTCGGGGGGAATTGGCAGCACTGGCAGCCGCCTGCATTTGGGCCGTTTCATCCACCATCTACGCCGGATTTGGGCGTCAGTTGCCGCCAACTGTGCTGAATTTGACCAAGGGGACAGTGGCGATCGCCTTCATCATTCTCACATTGTGGCTCAGGGGTGATGGATGGGCTGAGATTCGTCCGTCAGACCTGTGGTTGCTCATGGGGAGTGGCGTCATTGGCATCACCATCGGAGACACCGTCTTTTTCTCTGCGTTGAACTGTTTGGGAGCGCGACGGGCACTGCTGATGGAGTCCCTTGCGCCGCCTCTCGCTGCCGTCCTGGCTCTGGTTTTTCTGAGTGAGGTGCTGGGCTGGAAAGCCTATCTCGGCATCGTTCTCACCGTGGTGGGCGTGGCCTGGGTCGTCGTGGAGCGAACCCCCGACACCCACCAAGCAAAGCTTCAGCTCAAGGCAGGAATTTTCTTCGGGTTCATCGCGGCGTTGTGTCAAGCGACGGGAGCGGCCATGTCTCGTGCGGCCCTGGCCACAACGGACGTAAGCCCCCTGTGGAGCAGCTTGATTCGCATCACCGCAGGGGCAGTGTGTTTGCTGGTGTGGATGACGTGGGATCGGCCAACCCCAAAAAGCTTGGATCGACTGCGATCGCCCAAACTCCTGGTGATTATTGCCGCTACAGCCTTTGCCAGCACCTTTCTCGCCATCGGGCTCCAGCAAATTGCGCTGAAATACACCGCCACGGGCATTGCTCAAGCTCTCAGCGCCACCAGTCCTCTCTTTGTGATTCCCCTGGCGGCATGGACGGGCGATCGCATTACCATCCGAGCTGTGTTGGGGGCGATCGTTGCCCTCTTGGGCGTCTGGATTCTATTCCGGTAGACGCATACAGCCGTGCGTCCTACAGCATATTTCGATACAGATTCGACCCCAACATTTTCTTCTACGAATTCCTATGCAGAGGTGCCACTCCCTTCTAGACTGTCTGTGTGGGGATTGCCGCGCTCAACAGGATGACCTGTATTGACCGTTACAAGACCTGTTCACTCAGAAATGGATGCAGGAATAATGCAAGAAAGCATGCGAATTTTGTTCGTCTCAGCAGAAGCAGCCCCCCTCGCAAAAGTGGGTGGCATGGGCGACGTAGTGGGTTCATTGCCAAAGGTTCTCAAGGCAATGGGACACGATGTTCGTGTGTTCATGCCCTACTACGGGTTCATCTCAGATAAAATCACGGTTCCTGAAACGCCCGTTTGGAGTGGCTATGCCATGTTCCAGGACTTCGCCGTGTATGAAACGACCTTGCCGAATAGTGACGTTCCCTTGTACCTGTTTGGGCACCCGGTGTTCAGTCCCCGACGGGTCTACTCTGGGGACGACGAAGACTGGCGCTTCACGTTTTTTGCCAACGGGGCCGCAGAGTTTGCCTGGAACTATTGGAAACCTCAAATTATTCACTGCCATGACTGGCACACAGGCATGATCCCCGTGTGGATGCATCAGTCCCCTGACATCTCTACCGTCTTTACCATTCACAACTTGGCCTATCAGGGACCGTGGCGGTGGAAGCTCGAACAGATGACATGGTGTCCTTGGTACATGCAGGGACACAACACCATGGCCGCAGCCGTTCAGTATGCCGATGTCGTCAACACGGTGTCCCCCACCTATGCCCAGCAAATTCAGACCCCCAACTATGGAGAAACCTTAGAAGGGTTGCTCTCCTTTATTAGCGAGAAACTGGTGGGGATTTTGAATGGCATTGACACGAAATCTTTCGACCCCACTCAAGATAAACAGTTAGTCGAGTCCTTTAGTGCGGAGGATTTGAGTGGTCGAAAGGCCAATAAAGTTGCCATTCAGGAAGAAGTGGGGCTAGAAGTCAACTCCCAACGGTTCCTGGTGGGCATGGTGTCTCGCCTGGTTGAACAGAAAGGACTCGATCTATTGCTGCAAACGATGGATCGATTTTTGGCCTATACCGATGCGCAGTTCATTGTGTTGGGGACGGGCGATCGCTACTACGAAACTCAGCTTTGGGAACTGTCGTCACGCTACCCCGGTCGAATGTCGGCGTATCTGCTGTACAACGATGGCCTTGCCCGACGCATCTATGGGGGATCAGACGCCTTCCTCATGCCGTCTCGGTTTGAGCCCTGTGGCATCAGTCAGCTCATCGCCATGCGCTATGGCTGCATCCCCATTGTGCGTCGCACGGGGGGACTGGTGGACACTGTTCTACACCACGATCCAACAACAGGCACCGGAACGGGATACTGTTTTGATCGGTATGAACCGCTCGATCTGTACACCTGCATGGTGAGAGCCTGGGAAGGGTTCCGGTTTAAGGACGCGTGGACCCAACTCCAGCAGCGAGCCATGGAGCAAGACTTTAGCTGGGACAAATCGGCCTTAGAATACGTCCACCTTTATCAACGCGTATTGGGACTCCCCCAAGAGTAGAGTCTGGCTCGTATCTTAACTTGTATGTTAAGAAGCTGAGGGGCGATGTGCTGCGAAAACGCAGCACATCACCCCTCAGTTTTTATTTAAGGCAACGCCTCAGGTTGCCAACTGGGCTTTAGCTTGCTCTTCGGCTTTGGCTGTGTCTTGAGTTTTTAGCTGAATTAGCTCAACCTTGTACCCATTGGGGTCTTCGA
>JAYKJC010000220.1:0-12770 GCA_035285885.1 Leptolyngbyaceae cyanobacterium
CCACACACCCCACCACCCACACCCCACACCCCAACTCTCCACCACCCACCACCCCAAACACCCATGTCTATCAGCGTTTTCGACATCTTCAAAATCGGCATCGGCCCCTCTAGCTCTCACACGGTCGGCCCCATGAAGGCTGCCCTGCAATTCATCACGGGCCTGGCGTCGGATACCTTGGGGCAAATTCAGCGCATACAGGTGGATTTGTACGGTTCCCTTGGCGCAACTGGACGGGGCCACGGCACTGACACAGCGGTTTTGCTGGGGCTCGAAGGAGATGCCCCCGATCGGATTGATCCCGATACGATTGAGGCAAAGCTGAGTCGTATTCGTACCCAACAGTCGATTCGTTTGTTGGGCCTTTACCCGATCCCGTTTGATGAAAAGGCTGACCTCACCTTTCACTGGAAGTCGCTGCCTTACCACCCCAATGGGCTGTGCTTTACGGCTTTTGGTCAGGACGAGCAGGTGCTGTCTTGCAAAACCTACTATTCTGTCGGGGGCGGATTTGTGGTGGATGAAACGGCGATCGCCACTGACGGTATCCAACTCCATACGACTGCTGTTCCTTACCCGTTCAAAACCGCTGCTCAACTCCTCGATTTGTGTCTGACTCACGACCTGTCCATTTGCCAGGTGATGCTAGAAAACGAAAAAGTCCGGCGCAGTGATGCAGAGATTCATGCGGGACTGCTTCACATCTGGAACGTCATGCAGGACTGTGTCAAGCGGGGCTGTCACACCGAGGGCATTCTGCCGGGCGGGTTGAAGGTCAAGCGTCGGGCTGCTCAACTGTATGAACGGCTCAACAGCCATCCCGAAGCGTCCCTGGCCGATCCGCTAACGGTGATGGACTGGGTGAATCTATACGCGATGGCGGTGAATGAAGAAAATGCCGCAGGCAGTCGTGTCGTCACGGCTCCCACCAACGGAGCGGCGGGCATCATTCCCGCTGTGCTGCATTACTACAAGCGCTTCTGCCATAAAACGACGGATGATTGTGTGGTGAGATTTTTGTTGACGGCAGGGGCGATCGCCCTCCTCTACAAAGAAAATGCCTCCATTTCTGGGGCAGACGTGGGCTGTCAGGGAGAAGTGGGCGTGGCCTGCTCGATGGCGGCGGGTGCCCTGGCTGCGGTGATGGGAGGAACTCCCGCCCAGGTAGAAAACGCCGCTGAAATTGGCATGGAGCATAACCTTGGCCTCACCTGCGATCCGGTTGGGGGACTGGTGCAGGTGCCCTGCATTGAGCGCAACGCCATGGGCGCAATGAAAGCCATCAACGCAGCTCGAATGGCATTAAAGGGAGACGGCACCCACTGCGTGCATCTTGATAAGGTAATCAAAACCATGCGCGACACCGGAGCCGACATGCATGAGAAATATAAAGAAACGTCTCGGGGGGGCTTAGCGGTCAACGTAATTGAATGTTGAGGTGGTCGTTGCTGATTCGAGGGATGATTTTCGTAGGGGCATGGCACTGCCATGCCCCTACGTCAGGCATTTGTCGGTCACAAATTTCTATTCATCCCGAAATTCAACAACACCTGTGTTGAGGTGAGATGCGGGAGGAGGATGGGCGCAGACTTGCCCCACGTCTCACATTTCATTTAGGGGTGCGATGGGGCATAATCGATCTGTTTAGACTGCTTGAATAGGATTAATAATTAGTAGTTACATAGTCATTGAACAGTAGTTGAACAGACGATTCCCCGATAGCAATGTGAGTTTAAATTCATCCAAAACAAATTATTTTTGGATTGTTGGCATTGGAGTGTCTGCGAGTGGTAGAGAGGCTTTAGAGGAGTTTTTAAGCCATCTTCCAGCGACAACGAATGCTGCCTTTGTGATTGTTCATTCTCCATCGCCTGATGGGACACAATTGCAAGAAGAATCCCTGCAAAACTATAGTCAATTTCCAATCCATATCATTGAAGATGGGATGGAAGTCATTTCTCGACAGGTCTTCATCGCGCCGCCCCAAGCTCTTGTCAGCATTGAGCAGGGCTGTTTTCGTATCTCTGGGTCGCCGGATTCAATTCCCCATCGACTCGATATCTTTTTTGAGTCCGTAGTTGAGGAATGGGGCGATCGCACCATTGGAATCGCTCTGGCGGGAGTAGAGACGGATGGAATCCGAGGGTTAGAAGTCATCAGCAACGCCGGAGGAATTGCGCTGGCTCAGTCTCCATACACCACAGAATTTACCTCAATAGCAGAACCCGCCGTTGATGGCAGAGTCGATGGCCGGATCGATGACCGGATCGATGACCGGGTTGTGGATGAAATTTTATCGCCTCACGATTTAGCCACAACCATCAGCGATATCATTCAGCTGTCTTTTTCTCCGAGTGATCCTACTCGCACCCGTTCCTTCACCCCTGATCCTGAAGACCTTCAGCGCATTCTAGATATTCTGGCGGAGGGTGAGCAGGTCAACTTTGCGTGCTACAAAATCAACACGCTGAGTCGTCGCATTGCCCACCGCATTACGGTGACGCATTGTGCGTCGATTGCAGACTACATCGAGCATTTGCGACAGTCAGAGACGGAACGGCGTAAGTTGCGAGATGATGTGCTGATCAGCGTCACGAGTTTCTTTCGCGATGCGCCCGCCTGGGAGATCCTTTCTAACCAGATTTTGCCGCAACTGATTGACGACGTAGAGCCTGGACACCAGTTGAGAATTTGGGTGGCAGCATGTGCGACAGGCGAAGAAGCATATTCAATGGCGATCGCCGTTGATGAGGCGATCGCCGCTTCAGGTAAATCCATCGGAGCCAAAATCTTTGCCACCGACATCGATACCCATGCCCTCGACGTTGCCTCCACAGGGATTTACTCAGAAGAGATTGCCGACCACGTTTCGGCTGAGCGGCTGGCTCGTTATTTTACTCACCACACGGATACGTATCAGGTCAAGCGATCGCTCAGAGAAATGCTTGTGCTTGCCCCCCACGACCTGACCTACCATTCCGGATTCTCTCGTATGCATTTAGTCGTGTGCCGCAACGTTCTCATTTACATGCAGCCTGTTTTGCAGAATCAAGTGCTGCGGCTCCTCCATTTCTCACTCTTGCCTGAGAAGGGGGTTTTGTTTCTGGGCAATGCAGAAACCCTTGGCGAATTTTCGTCAGAATTCAACCCCATTGACTTTCGATGGAAGCTGTTTCAGAAACGACAGGATACGCCCCTGGCTCCTCTGGGGTCGGCCTCTCGACCGATACTGCCGCTTCCTCAGATGGGGCAAACATTAGAGGCACGTCCCAATCTTTTTGGGCAAGTTTTGGAGCAAGTGTTTCAGACCTGTTTAGCCGATCGGCGGGTGACCTGCATTCTGGCGAGCCAGACCTATCAGCTTCTTCATGTGTTCTACAACACTGCCCAGGTGCTTGAGTTTCCGGTGGGGTTTGCCCAGATGGATGTGACTCGCATTGTGCCACCCAATCTGCGACTCCCCCTCACCACTGCGCTCAATCGGGTCAAGCGCGATCGCCAACCCGTGATGTTTACGGGAATTTCGATGCAGTCTGATAAGGCCGACCGTGAATCATCGACCCAGCAAGAGTCAACGCTGACGCTCCAGGTCGATCTGTATTCCACACGATCGGGCAAAGACGACTACTTCATCATTTTCATTGAGCGACTCTTTCAGCAGCGATCGCCCCAGCCAGAGCCGTCGAGCAACCTGACCGCTCTGCTATCGACCTTTGAAATGAGTACTGAAGCAGCTCAGCAAATTACAGAGCTGGAATATGAGCTGCAACAAACGCGCGAAAGCTTACAGGTCGCCATTGAAGAACTGGAAACCATTAACGAAGAACAACAAGCCACCAATGAAGAACTCTTGGCGTCCAACGAAGAGTTACAAAGTACGAATGAGGAACTGCAATCAGCGAACGAAGAGCTGCACAGCGTCAACACCGAATATCAGCGCAAGATTCAAGAACTTACCGATCTCACCAACGATATCGATAACTTGCTCCGCAGCACAAATATCGGCGTCATCTTCCTGGATGCTCAGCTTCAGCTCCGTCGGTTTACGCCCCTGGCGTCTCAGATCGTGAATATTCGCCTCGGTGACATCAATCGTCCCCTGTTTCACTACACTCATAATCTGGACTGTTCTGATTTAATCGGGCTGATTCGTCAGGTGTTAGAAACAACTACGGCTCAAGAACATGAGGTGACGCTGACAACAACGGGCGATCGCCTGCTCATGAGCATTAATCCTTACTTCAAGCAAGATAGCCTCAAACAAGATAGCCTCAGGCAGACTAACCCCTGTGAAGGCATTGTCATCACCTTTGTCGGCATCAATGATTTGAAGCGTGCCCAGGACGCCCTGGAGCGACGAACTAACGAACTGGAAACCTTGTACAGAACCGTTCCAGTGGGCGTAGGTGTCGTTGACAGCGAGTTTCGTATTATTCGGGCCAATCCAGTGCTGGCCAACCTGGATGGATATGAGTCGCTTGAGGACTATGAGGGGCAACTGATTCGCGATGTGCTGCCGTCCCTGGCAAATCGTATCATTCCTCTATATCAACAGGTCTTTGACACCCAAGAACCCCTGTTGAACGTTGAGCATGTGTTGCCTAAGTCAGATCGACTGGATGACGAGAAGACCCGACTCGTCAGCTACCATCCTCTCGAATTGCTGAATGGCGAACAGGCGGTCAGCGTCACCGTGGTTGATATTACGTCTGTCAAACGTACAGAACAGCAGCTCCAGCGCAATCGAGATTTGCGAGAGGCGATTTTTCAAGAATCGACTGACGCCATCTTCTTGGTAGACGCAGAAACTCGTATTTCGTTTGACTGCAACTCTCGCGCCGTTGAGCTGTTCGAGGCGGATGATAAACAAGAACTGCTCAATGTTGAAGGTAATCAGTTTCAAAAAGAACCCTTCACTGAGGAAGAGGTGATGCAGATCCAGATTGAAATCAATGAGCAGGGATTTTGGCAACGGGAAGTTGAATATGTGACCTGTAAGGGAAACTCTTTCTGGGGGAATATCGCGGCTAAACAGATCAGCGCGGCTGGACAGGCGATCAATTTGGTGAGAGTGACCGACATCACGGCTCGTAAGCAGGCTGAGCGCATTCTCGCAGACTACAACCGGGTGCTCGAACGAAGAGTGGAAGAACGCACGGAGGCATTGCAGAACAGTCTGACCAGTTTTCGTCGAGCCTTGGAAGCCGCCAAGATGGTTTGTTGGGAACGCGACCTTGCCACGGGAAATATCTGGGCCTATGGGCGTCATGTGGGCAATGGGTGGGTTCCTGAAGAATGGCATCTGGTTGCAGAAGATGCCCCCATTCATCCGGAGGATCTTGAACGGGTGACAGAGGCAGTGAATGGGGCGATCGCCCGCTGTGGCAGCTTTGAGGTCGAGCATCGGGTGATATTCCCCGATCATCCTCCCGTGTGGCTTCTGGCCAAGGGCACGGTGTTGACCGATGAGGCCGGACACCCCAACCGCATTTTTGGAATGACCTTTAATATTCAGGAGCGAAAGGAACTTGAGCTAGCCCGTGAGGCCAGTGAAATGCGGTTTCGCAATGTGGCAGAAAACATTCCCGGTGCGGTTTTCGAATATATTCTGCATCCCGATGGTTCTGACCAAGTCATTTACATGAGCCAGGGCTGTTATGAACTTTGGGAGGTGGAAGCTGCAGAGGTTCAAGAAAGTGCCCAAGCGTTGTGGGACATGGTTCACCCGGACGATCGTCAAGCCAGCTACGAATCGGTCAGAGAATCGGCTCGTACCTTACTTCCATGGCTCTGTGAATGGCGCATCATTACTCCTTCAGGCAAGACGAAGTGGCTCCAGGGAGCGGGCCGACCTCGACGACTGGATAACGGTGATTTGATTTGGAACTCGGTCATTCTGGACGTGAGCGATCGCCATCAGGCCGAAGAATCCCTTCGGAAACTGACCGCTCACCTAGAACGCGCCCAGCAAATCGCTCACCTGGGCAGTTGGGAACGGGACTTGCCGACCGATACGTTGATGTGGTCTTGGGAAACGTTCAATATCTTCGGCGTGTCGCCTGATACCCCCGTCACCTACGACACCTTTATGCGCCATGTTCACCCAGAAGATATTGAGCGGTTGCGTCAGGCTCAGGAAGCGGCGATCGCAGGTGCAAGCCCCATGGATATTGAATACCGCATCATTCGACCCGATGGCGAAGTCCGCACCGTTCATGAACAGGGAGAATGTATCTTCGATGAAAATGAAAACTTACGTCAGTTAGCGGGCACGGTTTTAGACATCACCGAGCGGAAGGCCAATGAACTGGCATTGCAGACAAATGAACAGTTTCTGCGCAGTATTTATGATTACTCAAACGTGGGTATCTTCGTCGTCGATGTTCTTGAAGAAAGCGATTTCCAATTTGTCAGACTCAACCCGACCCATGAGCGCCTGACCGGACTGACCACCGAATACATGCAGGGGAAAACTCCCGAAGAAGTCGTTTCTCCTGAGATTGCAGCAGCGATTCGGCAAAACTATCAGCGCTGCGTGGATGCGGGTCACGTCATTGCCTACGAAGAATTCGTTCCCTTCCAGGGACACGACTACTGGTGGTTGACCACCCTAAGTCCCTTGCGAGATGAATCAGGCCGAATCTACCGTTTAATTGGAACCTGTAGCAATATCACCAGTAAGAAACAAGCTGAACTTGCCCTGCAAGTCAGCGAAGCTCGATTTCGAGCGGTGTTTGAACATGCAGCAGTGGGCGTGGTTCTTGTCTTTCCACCTGACTTCAGCCAACTAACTTTTGCCAACCCTGCGTTTCAACACATGCTGGGCTATAGTCAAGCCGAGCTGGCAGAACTGACCTACGCTGACATTACTCATCCAGAAGACCGCGATGCCGAAGAACAACTTGTGACGGCCTGCATGGAAGCCTATCAGGATTCTTACCAGCTTGAGAAACGCTACGTCTGCAAAGATGGTTCAATCATCTGGGTCAATGTGATTATTACCTTGATTCGCAATGAACAAGGGGAGGAACAGCTCGGAGTGGCGATCGTTGAAAACATCACCGAACGGAGGCAAGCCCTAGACCTGGAGCGGACTCACAATCGAGAGCTAAAAGAAGCCATTTTCGAAGAATCTAACGATGCTCTTTTCCTCGTTGATGGAGAAACCGGACTCACCATTGAATGTAATCAACGGGCGGTTGATTTGTTTGAAGTAGACACAAAAGACGAATTGCTGAATGTTTCAGGAACCATCTTTCAAAAATATCCGTTCACTGAGTATGAACTCAACCAGATTCGCAGTGTGGTCGATCAAGGCATTCCCTGGAGCACCGAATTGGAATATGTTACGAAGAAAGGGAATGAGTTTTGGGGAAGAATTTCGGCCAAAACCTTATCGGTTGGCCGACAGAAAAAGCGATTCGTACAAGTGACCGACATTAGCGATCGCAAACAGGTCGAACTCGATATGCGCCGCAATATGGAAGAACTTCAGCGGCTCAACCGAGTTAAAGATGATTTTCTCAGTACTGTCTCCCATGAACTCAGAACTCCGCTGACCAGCATCGACATGGCCGGACGAATGCTGAAACTGGCTTTAGAAAATGAGCAATTTATCTCTGATACCAGCGACCCTCAGACGAATAAAATAGCCCGCTATCTTGGCATCCTGCGCGATCAAACCAAGCAAGAAGAGGATTTGATCAATGACTTGCTCGATTTACAGCGACTCAATGCGGATGCGTACTCGTTAGAACTAACGACGATTGACCTGAACACCTGGCTGCCCACTGTAACACGTGGCATTGACGAACGCGCAACCCAAAATAACCAGAACTTTGAAGCCATCCTTGCCGACACTGTTTCCTCCATGAGAACGGATGTGTCGGTGCTGACGCGCATTCTGTCAGAACTCCTCAACAATGCCTGCAAATACACCCCCGCCAACGAACAGATTCAGCTCACGGTCGGTACGATTCAGAAGGCGATCGCCCCCTCTAACGCTACCCTCGATAATTTTGCTGACGATTCTGATGCCGCTGATTCTGATCGAGATGAGTCTGTATACACCGATTTCATCGAATTTCAGATTCTCAACACCGGAGTCGAGATTCCTGAAGATGAGCAGTCATTGATATTCGAGCCATTTTACCGAGCCGTCAAGGGCGATCGCTGGAGCAAGCGAGGCACCGGATTAGGGCTAACGCTCGTGAAGAAATTCATCGATCGCCTCAACGGTTCCATTACAGTCGAGAGCGGAAACAATCAGACCTGTTTTACGATTCAGTTTCCACTGCACATCGCAGAAGAATAATCGGCGTTGCTGATTCGGGGAATGATTTTCGCAGGGGCATGGCAATGCAATGCCCCGACACGCATTTCTGGTTCCCTGACTCTGGCAGGGAACCGTTGCAGGAGCCTCTGGCTCCAATGTGAACGGGAGCCAGAGGCTCTCGATGGCATTCCCAGCGAGACGCTGGGAACAAGGAAAGGGGCGCAGGGGCATGGCATTGCCATGCCCGACACGCATCGATTCTAACTAGACGCCGACGCCGAGTTCACCTACATACAGGGTTAACTCCACCCCTCCAATCACATCGCCAATCCGCATCGGCTCTGAGCCGGAGGTATGATACTGCATCGATTGCAGCGGTTCATCTCCATCCTCGAACGCATCCACATCATCAAACAGATAAATAAAAGTTTTTGACTTGAATTTTTTCGTTCCGGCGATATCGACATCAGCCGTAAATTCTTCGCCAAGTTCGACGTCACCCTTAAAGTACGTCTTCCCCTTGTTGTCGAAGACATCAGAGACATTCTTTCGATCGGACACCACGATATAGGCCAGCTCATCATCGTCTCCGTCTCCGTTCACCGTTGCCTTATCTGACGATTGTCCGGTGAGGAGGTCGGTGCCGCCGACATACTCGAAGGTCAGCGCTGTGGGCTTACCCAACCGTTCTGGCAAATTGGTCTTCGAATCGGGTGAGTTGATGAGGGACTGGTCAATGGTTTCTGCCTGAACATTCAGTAGAACCGCGAGAATGTCGTCCTCATGCTGAATAACGGTATCCTTGCCCGATTGCTCAATTGAGAGATCCTTTAAGGAGAAGTCTTTGAAGAAGAGGCGATCGCTCCCATCACTGCAAAACTCACGAATTGTTTTCGTGCCTGACCCCGAAATCACAAACGTATCATTGCCTCGACCTCCCACCAGCAAATCATCGCCATCTCCGCCATCCAGCAGGGTGTTTCCTCCAGTTGCAAGTAAGATGTCGTCACCATCATCACCTTGCAAAACGTCATCTCCCTGGCCGCCAACAATGAAGTCATCGCCCTCTCCACCGGAGATAATGTCGTTGCCCCGACCGCCTAGGAGGCGATCGTCACCGTCGTCACCACTCATCTCATCATCGCCAGCGCCCCCCTGAATCCGATCATCCTCATCTCCTCCGAACAATCTGTCATCACCCTTCGAGCCGATGATAATGTCGTTGCCTTTGCCGCCATCGATGATGTCATCGCCCTGACTGCCAATTAACTTATCGTTGCCTTTGCCGCCCTCAATGTCATCGTTGCCGTGACCGCCTTTCACTCGGTCATTGCCGTTATTGCCATAGAGATCGTCGTGTCCTCGTTGTCCGATGACACGATCGTTTCCTCCGGCTCCTCTCAAAATATCGTCTAAATTGCCGCCTCGAATCTTGTCTTTTCCCTTGCCTCCCACAAAGAAGAATTGATTCACATTGACGTTGACCACCGTGTCCGAACGGAAGCTCAGGTTCTGAATGCGCACATCTTGATCGATGGTCGTTTCCTTCACAGAGAAGGGAGTTGTGCGATAGGTGCTGGCTAAGTAATCCGCCAAAGCATACTGCTCGGTGCCGAACTTGGCAAAGGTGATGGTGTTGGTCTGGTTCTGAATATTGACCGTGGTCAGGTCAACCCGATTAGAGGCCAGTTGAGGGAAGAGATAGCCGTCACCTCCATTGGCGAGGTAGTTGGTGGTCACCACTCGATAGGATTTGTTGGCGTTCCCTTGAAAGCTGCCATTTTTGACAATGATGTCGATGACCTTTCCAGAATCATCCTTGACACAGAGCGATCGCACACGTTGCCCCACCGGAAGTCTCAAGTCATAGCTAAAGGACAACCCCGTTACTTGAGGAAACAGCGTGTTAATCGTGGTGGTATTTCCTGAAGAGAGCGCATATTCCAGAATTTGGACGATGTTGCGGCGAGTCAGACTGACGAGTGCGAGGCCATGATTAAACTGGAGCGATCGCTCAATGTCGAGCTGAGAAATATCACCCGACTTCTTACCCGCCAGGGGATTCTCCTGAGTTGGTAACACGTTTCCATCATCATCCACATAGCCAATGGAATTGGTAATGCTAGAAGCACTGGTAATCGAGATCGTGACTGAGGCATCGTACTTCTTTGCGACAAATAAGTTTGCAGCCGTGGTTAATCCACCAAAGGTTGTGAACTCTTTGCTGACAAACTCACTGCGCCCCTCAATAAATACGCGAGTAAAGCCGAAGATATTGCCATCTCGCTTAATCAGGTCATCATTGTCATCATCGTCGTCATCGTCACCGTTATCATCATCGTCATCGAATGCACGGAACAAAACCTTATTTTTGGTCTCTAGCTCTTGTTCAAATTCGGTGCTGGATTGTGTTTGAAACATGAGGATTCTCCAGAATAATTTGCACTAAAATCTGTGGTTTCTTACAGACAGAAACCTGGACAATTACAGGGAGTGGCACAGTCTCATTGCTGCCGTTTGTCAGGCAGCTCCTCGCAGTGATTCATTCAGGAAAAATAGGGTCTTCAAATACCTGATGTGTGGGGTGTTACGGCTATGCCGAATAGCACCCTACATGAGGGATAGAAGGTATTCAATGATGTCTACCGATATAGGCAGTCAATTTTTATCGAAATACTCAGTCACTGATGAATCGAACACGTTTTCACATCAGGCCGTTTCATCTCAGGCTGTTTTATATCAGGCAGGTGCAAGGGCGATCGCCCCTCCATCGCTGAAACACAGCTGAACTACTTCGGAAATATGAGATGCTAAAACGCTCAATAACTGATGAATCAAACTGAATGAATTGAGGAATCAATTCTTGTCGTGAATCTCTTGCCAGACATTCGCGAATAGTAATGAACGCGACTGCTATGACGTTAGATGAATCCTTTCTCTGTGTTCAATTAATCACCACGTGATTAATTAAAACCATCCGGATGTGCGTCATTACTGTATCAGTAAGACCAGAGAGGAATCAAAGAAGTTTCTAGCTTTATCAAAAGTTCACATATTAATGCAACAAGAATAGGGAGATGATTGACTCGTCTCCCTATTCCTGTGAACCACCTCGGGTTCCCTTTCTCTGAAGGGGAACCTGCTGTTGACTATGGTGTTGCATTACCTTACTTAGAAGGCCCGCCGGGGGGCGTATCTCGACGACCGACCCGATAGCGCTCAAGCCGCCCCATGGCCATCGACAAGCTGAGCTTCATCCGTTGGAAGGCTTCAGCCAAACTGCCGACCTCATCCTGGGTGTTGACCTCAAACTCTGCCGCCATATCGCCCGTACTAATAGCTTCTGCTGCCCGCGCCATGTGATTCAACGGACGAATGACAAATCGCTTGAGCCAGAAATTCACCAGGAAAATAGCCGTGGCAAAGGCGATCGTCACAATGCCCATGATTAGTACAAACGACTGTCGGGCGTTCTTGCGAACCTGACTTGCAGGGACGGAAATCATCTGTGCGCCAACGATTTCATCGATTTGCCAACCAAACCCATTCTGGTCACCGTAGAAATCAATCATGCTGGCAGGGGCTACGTCAGGCGTGCTGTGACACTCTAAGCAACTCTGTTCTGTAATTTTAATCGGACGAGCAATATAAAATAGTTCGCCGCTCGGTGTTGAACGAAACCCACGCTGTTCATCAACAGAGTCGGACTGGCGGAACCTTTCGACAATTGTTGTTTCAAATTCGTCGGCTTTGTCTCGTAAATTGGTGGGGTTGAGCGTTGCTTCCTTGTAGAAGAAAGCGTTGTATTCAGGATCAGTGCGGAGATGCTCAAAAACCTCACGGGCAGAATAGGCCGGAACTGTTTCCGGCAGAAATTCAACCTCCAGGCGATCGCTCAATTCAGGATTGACCTGATCACTGGTGTAGCTCCGCACCGAGTTCATCGTCTCAATCAGCATCAACGCCTTAGATGCAACGGTGTTTTGAGCGTTGTAGTCCAGAATGGTGGCAAGTGCAGCCCCGCTAGCGAGGATGCCGATTAAAAAGACAGTGAGCAGCAAAAGGGTAAATTTCTGGGCCAGCTTCAATTTTTTTAAGAACACGGCATCATCTCCTGAGGGAATCGAAAATTAAACGATGGTATAGAAAAAAGGTATAGAGAGAACGTCATATCGCGGGAGCTTCAAGGCAGTTTCAGAGCCATTCTCAGCATTCGTCAAGGCATGGATGGGGTCACTGGCATGTCTGGTTGCACGATACATTTCGATCGCATGATGGAGTGAATGTCGTATCGAAACTTATGGTAAATACGCCCTGACTGCTTCTGATTCCGCAGAGGACACTGAAGAGAATGTGTAGGTGTTGTAAATCTACACACAGTTTTTGTTGAAGAGATGAAGAGTCAGCGATTCATTCAGCGACTCATGACACGCGATTGGAGAAAGGTGGGCGATCGCCCGTACAGCTTAGATCCCTTCAGATGTCTCGCTCTAAT
>JAYKJC010000221.1:0-5882 GCA_035285885.1 Leptolyngbyaceae cyanobacterium
TAATTATTTCAATCAATCCAGCGCCCGCCGTCTATGTAGAGATTAAGGATGGCTCTAATATATTTCCTCTTTACCTCTACTCCGATCGCACTGAAATCAACCAAGAACGCCGCGTCAACTTTTCCCCTGAATTTCTCAAAGACCTCACAGCTAAACTCGATACCACCCCCGCTCCCGAAGCCATCTTTTACTACATATACGCCGTTTTTCACTCTCCCACCTATCGCCATCGCTACGCCGAATTTCTGAAAATTGATTTCCCCCGTGTCCCCCTCACCCACAACCTTAATCTTTTCCAGAAACTTGCGGACTACGGTGAAGAGTTAGTATCCCTGCACCTGATGCAGTCGCCCAAACTTGATGCATTTGTCGCTGAATTTGAGGGTAATCTCAACCCTGTTGTTGATGCCGGACATCCCAAGTATGTAAAGGGAAAAGTTGTGATTAACAAAAAAGGTGATGGCTTTACGGCCGTACCTGAAGAAGTCTGGAGTTTTTATGTAGGTGGCTACCAAGTCTGTCAAAAATGGCTCAAAGACCGCAAAGGTCGAACTCTCAGCCCAGAAGACATTACCCATTACCAGCGCATCATCGTAGCTCTGCAAGAAACCATCCGACTAATGCAGCAAATTGATGAAGCGATTCCAGGTTTTCCCCTTGAGTAACCCCAACAGAGAGGATTCATACAATGCCCAGAGCCGCCATTATTCAGCCCGATCAGTCCTACACCTTTGCCGACTACTTCAAACTCAACTTTGCCCCGCAAGACATTCTGACGTACTTCAACGTTTCCCTCCAACGCCGCTCCTTAAACCTGCCTCGCTATTCCGGTAGCCTCGATCGCCTCACCGATCTCAAAACTCGCATTGAAGAAAGCCTGCCCCGCCTTAGCCTCACCAGCGAAATGGCACGCCGCGAATTTTTGATCGCCCCAGTGCTAACAGACGTGTTGCACTACACCCAAGCCACCCTCAATGTTGAGTATCCCGTTGCCGTCAGCAATCAACTCAAAGGCTCCCTCGATTATCTGCTGCAAAATGATCAAGCCTTTTTGGTAATCGAAGCTAAGAATGAAGACTTGGAACGAGGGTTTGTGCAACTGGCGATCGAACTAATTGCACTGGATCAATGGATCGAGTCTGAGCAGACCGTCCTGCAAGGGGCAATTTCAACCGGAAACATTTGGCAGTTTGGGCAATTTGACCGCCAAACTCGTGGAGTGACTCAAGACCTGAATCTCTACCGTGTTCCTGCCGATTTGGAAGACCTGCTGCGAATTCTCGTCAGAATTCTTGAACCCTAACCTCTATGCTTGAAGCCGTCATCCAAGATCAGATCCGCCAACAACGCCCCTATTACCTACTTCAAGGCAATTCGGTTAAAGGAGTTGGTGGTCAATACTGGCTGGTTTTTCGGCATCGAGACGCTGAACAACATTTGGCGAGCGGGGGAAACTTCCTAAAAAACATCGTTTCCTTACTAGGTTTTAAAGATAAAGCAGTTTCCCATAAGGTAATTCGGATTGATCCCAGTGCCGCCAAAGTTTACACCTACAATCCCCGCACCCCTGGCGATCTCCCTTCTCCTGCACTGCTCCGCACAGGCAATCTCAAAATTATTGAGCAGTTCTTTGTTCTAGAGCGAACCACCAAAGAACCCGCGCTGCTCAGTGGCAGTTTCCGAGAAATCAAAGGTATCAAGCGCCGCTACAACCTACCTATCCAACTTGATACCTACAACAAGGTAACGGCTCAAATGCTGGAACGGAGCAGTATTTATCGCCGCTCCACTGCTTATTTTGATAGTGGCGTTCTCAAACTCTACGAAGAACCCCTGCAAACCATTGTCCAGACCGAAGGGCAGATCCGGCTGCTAATGGATTGGCAAGGGTTCACTAAACGCGCTGACGTGGTAGAACTGGAAAGGCTGCACAATTCTGACTACCGCGCCCAATTCATCCAGCGCACATTGCAGGAATTTCTTGAGGGACTTGAGGAAAGTGCGTTCAATGGCACTCAAATCATGGCGGAGCTGGTGCGACTTGGTTTCTTGGAAATCAAGCTAATCAAGATGAGCCAGGACAGATCGCTCTACCACAAAAAGACAGGCATTTATAGCGATCGCCTCAATAACCACATCCTGCACGAAGGCTCCGATAACTTCACCCTTGCTGCCCACTCACGCAACGCTGAAAGTGTCACCTTCCTTTGGTCATGGGGTTCGCAAGAAGATCAAGAAACGATTGAGCAAAGCATCCAGGAATTTGATAGCGAGTGGCATCGGCAAGACCTTGCCTACAACCTAACTCAAGAATTTCTCCAGCAGGTGTTGCAAGAGTGCGATCGCCGGAGCCAGCAACGGCAACCCCGCATCGAGCAAATTACTCCTGACGAACTTCCTCCCGGCGAGACAACCGAAGTCAAAATTACAGGCGACAACCTGGATCAAGTTGATACGATTACCATCCCCGATAACCCACTGGTTGAAGTCAACATCACCGCACAGACCCCAGAGGAAATCGCAGCAGATGTCACCGTATCGCCCGATCACCCACCCCAACGGATTCCTAATTTTCGGGTCAAGGACAGCGCGGGAGGCGAATATAACGTTCAGCCGCAGAATCCTCCCAAAGTTCCCCAAGTTGAAGAACTACCCAATTTTGATGAAATTGAAGGCTTCCAGCAGGCAGTAGGACTCATTCTGGCTGGAAAACATGGAACCCCCAATGACTTCCTCTACTGGCTAGCCCAACAACGCCCTCGGCAATTTCGGGTTGAGCAAAGCGATCTACTGGATGAACTCGTAAACCAAGGAACGCTGTTTGAACACCAGAAATCAGGAGCGCAACACTGCCTACGGGTCATGCAAGATTTTGGAGTGGCAGTCTGTGCCGATGCTGTGGGTTTGGGTAAAACTCGCCTTGCGGCTGCTGTTGCTCGGCTTTCCCGCCAACGCTTTGAAATTGAACAAGGGGGGCAAGCCAAAGTTGCGATCATCGCTGCCAAAAAACTGCACGACAACTGGAAGCGCGAGATGGGTGAACTCGGTTTTCGGGATAGTGACTACGAGCTATACAACAAAAACCTGATGAGCCGGAAGGGAACAGGCTTTATTGACGACTTCAACCGCTATGGTGGTCCCGACTTGGTGATTATTGACGAGGCCCACGAAGGCATCCGCAACTATAAGAATCGGGTTCACAAGCTCTGTTTACAAATTCGAGACCGCGATCGCGCCTCTGGACGACAGCGAAACTTCCTGTTGCTAACAGCAACGCCCTGGAACAACCGTCGTGAGGACATCTACAACATCCTTCAGCCATTTTTGACTCGACCAGAAGGTTTCACCGATTCTGGTTTTCCACCGGAACTTGCTCAGTGGTTCCAAAACCGGGAAACGGGAGTGGAGCAATTCACTGACGATTCAGCCTTATTTCGCCGCACCTACCGGGAACTGTTTTTGCAACGCACCCGCCAGATGCTCCGCGATGCCATGCCCGACCTCAACGTTTATGCCAAACGGCAGGCAGAATGGCTCCCTGTACAGTTTGAAGACAGCACTGAGCAGGCGCTAGAGCAGATCTTCACCCAGTTTGAAACCCAACTCTACATCCCCTTTGCTGACCCCATTCGTTATCTAACAGGCAGTGTGGAACAACGCGCCCTGCTGCAAAACCAGCGCCGATTCTTCCTGCAACGGGCAGAGTCCAGTATGTATGCCCTGAAACGCACGATCGTTAACTTTCGGGGCCGGATTGAGCAGATGCAGTCACGCTTGGGCGAAGTGACAGCGGATGCCGACGGATTAAAGCAGTTTCTCTTGCTCCACTACGGGTTTGAGTCAGGGCAGCCGGAACAATTAGACTTCGATTTTCTGGACGATCGAGAAGCCTACGATGAGGACTATGAAGAGGAAGACGACGATGATGAAGATACGGTCGCCGAGCAGCAAGAAAAACGGCAGAAGCTTCGTCGCACCATTGATCTTGCCATTGAGCGTTTGCAGTCTGACCCAAACGAAGCCCGCCGCATCTATGCATTGCTATGGTCAGCCTGTGACAACGACTTGATGCAATTGCAAGACATTCAAGACCTGTTGGCAGATGAATTCATCAGAGACCACAAACGGGAGCAGGTGACAGCCAAAGTGCGAGAACTGGTGAGCCAGGGGCGTAAGGTGCTGCTCATTTCCACCTTTTCAGATACGGTTCTCGACTATTACCGCTACATGGCTCAAGACTCAACCATTGTGGGTCAGGGTATTGGCATGGCGATCGGTGGCGCTAAACGCTACTTCCCTGATTCTGACAGTCATGCTATTCAATTTGCTCCTCATAATGCCGTGAAAGCAGGGCGGCAACGTACAGGTATTAAACGTTTAGAGCTTTTTCGGTTGTTTGCGCCTGCTGCAAGTTGTCGGCATCCAGGCGTTGGCGCAGCCTCTCCGGAGGAGACTCGCCCCAGCGCAGAGGACGAAGTTAAAGTGCTGATTGGTTCAGAAACCTTATCTGTGGGTCAAAATCTCCAAGATGCCGACTATTTAATCAATATCGATTTGCCCTGGAACCCAATGACGCTAGAGCAGCGTATTGGACGAATTGACCGACCCAAGCAGCACAAGGCTGAAAATATTTATATCTATTATGCCAACAGTGAAAGTCAGTTGCTGCGTCAGGCCAGCCGTCTTTCCAACCTCAACAAAAAGCTAATTGGAGCAGATGTCGTTAATCAAGATGGAACCCTGCAAGATGTTCCAAACATTAATGATTTGGGTGCTTCAATCTATGGTGACACTCTCTTTGACGACACAATTTTGCCAGGGTATGTAGACTTTATTCGTGACCTGGTTGTGACTAGGCGGCAAACCCAGGAGAATTTTCAGGAAAAACAGTACCGTCAGCAGGAAACCTCGCGAGACCTCTATACCCAGCAAGAAATTCTCTTCTCTGAGGATATTAGCCAACGGCTCAAGGCCTTAGGAGATGACTATCAGGCAAATCCGATTGCTCTGGGCAGACGAACAGGCGAGAAAGATGAACCGATCGGGTTAGCTGCTCTCTCAATTCAGTATTTTGGCCCCAACGGCGAACCCATTCCAGACCGTCAAGAGCTAGTTTTCTGGAATGATCAGACGGTTGAGCGGGATGCCTATGGTATCGCCATCTCAACTGCCTTCAAAACACCGGAGGCGGGCGATGTCTTTTCTGCTCGCTATCTTCGTTCAATGGCTCAAACAGTCTATACCCAATTAGTTGCATTAAAGAACCTGCGAGCAAAGGAACTAAGCCAGATGGAGACGATTGAGAATGTCACCGTCACATCAGAGCGGCTCAATAAAATTCAGCAGAGAATTAGTACGTTAGATAGCCTTCCCGATGGACTCGATCGCAAAACGGTGAAAGACACGCTCAGAAAGTTAAACACCTGGAAGAACATCAAGTCAGTCCAGAAAGTGTTGCGCGACTACACTGACGGGGCAAAGGCTCAGCTAGAGACTTTAGAATTTGTTACTGAACTGGTTAAAGACACTGACGAGAAGAATCTAATTCTGAGTGATGGGATTAGACCTACTAAGCTCTCGGTCAACCTGCTAGCAATACTTTTAAGAGCATAAGTTGTTGCTCAAACAGATTTCGTTTGAGCAAATGAGCTGATGTGGCGATCATCGCATACGGCTGAGTTATGAGGGGAGGCGATCGCGCAAATTCAAGGAAAATCTACAGCTTTTGCCTTGCCAAATTCAGTACACGTCAGTTCGGGTTAATCGTGTAGCTCAATTCCCAACACAGCCAAATCGAGGGACGGTTTCTGGGGTTGATGACAGTAGGCAATCAGTTCACTGGGCAGATACACACAACAATTGACCGGACTGCAGTGACGAGA
>JAYKJC010000222.1:0-7357 GCA_035285885.1 Leptolyngbyaceae cyanobacterium
CCACGTGGGCTAAGCACTCATTCCAGTCCGCATACATCCCTTTTTTCAGTCCGCGTAGGAGCCTAAAGCGGGGGTCGGAGCTAAACTGCTGCATGTATTCCCAACTGCCGTCTGAGGAATAGCCATCTACAAAGACGCAGCACCAGTCATCCGAATTTTGCTTCAGAATGCTGTCGATACAGGCTGGAAGAAAGTCGATCTTATTTAAGTTTGGAACGCAGAAAGTAAATCGTGGGTTTCCCATGGGTGGATTAGAGGTATCGATAGTACTGATTACGAATAAAAAAGAAGTGAAAGTAAACTAAAATAGTCGAGTGCAAGGTGGGAGTTATGTTTAGGAAGGCTCATTGGAAGACGATAGGTCAAGCGGGGTGACCTTTTGGAGCGATCGCCAAAGTCCGCCGAAAAATCCCTGTCGCTGAAAGAGACGAATGAATTTAATCCAGTAGTGCTCATAAGGAATGGTATTGCGTTCGGTCGGCTTTTTCGCGGCCCAGTTGAGGGAAACCGTCAACATGCGCCTTATTAGAAACGGACGATAGGCATCGAGTAGGGTTTTGATTTCTTCAGGATTCGTACCCAAGGAACGAATGGTGTCGTCTCCAAGCGCGTTGTAGTAGTCATTGAGCAGCCGCCATTTTTGAGGATGCTCCAGGTGGCGCACCCATTTATTCATATTTTTCTTATCGGGAGTTCCGTGCAGAAACAGAAGCTTTTGATCTTTGTACCCAAAGCCTGTGGTGGGGACAGGCGTTTCTACTACGGGTGACGGAGAATTCATGGAATATCCCATCCTCTTTGCCAAAACACTTGAGTGAAGGATGTTTGGGTGAATGGGTTTGACGGTGGACGAGCGGAGATTTTCGGTGGATGATGGCAGGTTGAGTCGTTGAGTAATGTCGTCAATCACCGTCTCGGGTTCGAGCAGCAGTTGTTCGTAGTTGACAATGAGGCTGCGATCGCCCAAAAGCTGAATGCCTTCTACTAATCGATGGGGCGCATCGAGTAAGTCTGACCGATACTTATAGACCTTAAACCACTTGCCCTTAATCCAGGTATCCATCACAGAACAAGCCACCGCAAGGGGATTTCGAAGCAGGAAAATAAACGTTGCTTCTGGGAAAATTTCGTACAGTTCTGGAATGATGTGATAGTAACGGGGAGTCTTATCGAGAAAGTGAGAACATCCCGTTCCTTCAAGAGCGGAGTTGTAGAGATGAGTATGCATCAGGCGCAACCCCTCGATGTAGGTGGATCGCTGATTGGGCAGCTGTTGGATGAAGTCGTTAACCGCTAGCCATGCAGACTGGGCGTTGTATTCCGCTTCGTGTCCACTTTCTCGTAATCCATACACGGAACTGAGCATTGTCCACGGCTCTGCTGTGGTGTGAATGCCCGGTTGCTTGTTCAGCATTTGCTGAAGCAGGGTTGATCCCGAACGGGGTTGAGAAATCAGGAAGATAAGATTTTTTCCGGTACGTCCGATAGTCATATCGAGTTATGTAGGTAAGAATTAGATTTAAGCGTGTTTCCCCAAGGCATTCAGCTCTCTTGCCAAAATTGAACCTCAACGAGCCGTTAGGCTTTGCGAAGAAGGGTGTTGCGGTAGGTTTCCCCTTTGTATGCCGCTTTCACCATGCGGGCAACATCTTTGAGGGGAAGAGAATCCCGAAAGAAAGCAGTCCAGATGAGGGCGATCGCCCTGATGAATTGTCCTTGTTGCACCGCATCGAAAATCCGCCATCGAAATAGTCGCTTGTTCCACGCCTGTTGAGCAGCTCCCCGTTCATCACTCGAAAGCCGAGTCAGCAAAGGCTTGAGTTTTTGGTAAATTCCTTCTAAGTCATGCAAATGCGCCTGAGCATTTAATCCTGTTGAGTCACTAGAGTCATGGACTCGATAGTCAACCAATGGGGCTGAAACGTAGACAAACTGGCAGCGAGCAGCAAGCTGTATCGTAATATCAAACCCATCATATTTTGGAAAGTGCTCGTCGAAAAAGCCAATCGATTTGAAGACGGGATAATGAATTAACATACTGCGGGGCAGACCGAAGCGCCCTGGAGCAACATAAGAGAAGATATCTCCTGAAGGTTGATCCGCCTGGTCGCGAATGCCCATGGGCTGCCCCACGGAATTGATAAACTGGACGTTGCTGTAAACGCACTGGGCGTTGGGGTGCTGGCGCAACGCGTTGAGTTCCTGTTCTAGTTTCGTTGGAGCAAAGAGATCGTCTCCATCTAAAATCGACACATAATTTCCGGTCACGTGTCGCAAGCCGGAGTTTCGATTGACAGGAATTCCTGCATTTCGATGTTGGAACACCCCTTTCACCCACCCTGGATACTGCTGCATATAGTCGTGAATGACCTCCACTGAGCCATCAGTCGAACAGTCATCTGCAACGATAATCTCGTGGGGACGGACGGTTTGACAAATCACGCTCTCCAGGGCCTCGATAAGATACCCTTTTTGGTTGTAGGAGGTAATAACGACACTGACTCGAAAATCGCAGGGATTCATGGATTCTATCTCCAGGGAGGGTCGTAGGGTTAAAAGGCCATTCATTCAAGGAGGTTGGGGAAAGGTGGCTTGATGCGACTCTTATCCCCCTGATTGACTGACAAAAGTTCTGGCGTAGGTTGGCGTTAAGCAGAGCGAAACCCAACATAGGCAATAGTTAACTCCTTTGGAGACGCGACGCGAACGATGGGTTACGCTAACGCTCTAGCAAAGCCATGCCCAAAGGGCTTTACCCATCCTACGGCAGAATAAGGGTTTCGAGAGTTTTGTCAGTCAATCAGCATTAGAAGTTCTGACCTGATTATTCCTGACATCAGGAGTTCTGATAGTAGGAATAATCAGGTATAGAGCACCACTTTTTGACTTTGGATAAAGTCAAGGAAACGTTCGACCTGGTAGTGAGGATCGAACTCTGCACGCTGACTGTTTTGATGGGCTAAATGGGCCAACCGGTGATATGTCGCTTCGTCACGACGCAAGTGTTGAATGGCATGAACGTATCCTTCTGGTCGATCGATGGGGTCTACTAAAATTCCTCCATCGCCCATGGTGTAAGGAATCCCGCCAATGTGAGCAGCAATGACAGGAATTCGATTCACTTGAGCTTCGACAATGACGCGCCCAAATGTTTCGGTAAACTGTGAGGGGACGAGTAAAATATCTGTCATTTGGTAGATGGCTCGCATATCGCTTTGATGATCGATCACATCTACATTCGGTAATAAATAAGCATCCCGAAGGAACGCTTCTTGTCGGCTGCGGTCGTAACGAGTCCACTTTCCCTTGACGAATAAAAATCGTTCATTGGGAAGCTGCCGAGCCACTTCAATAGCCAGTTCGACTCCTTTTTCAGGTACAGGATTAATGAAGGTGATGTATCGGCGATCGCGCTGATCCACCTGATATCTTTCTAGGTCAATGAAAGGAAGCACAACCCCAACTTTATTGTTAGAAACAGATTCCGTTTTAGAGGCTGTGAAAGGAGAATTGGCGATCGCATGAATCTTGTCTGGAATGCGCTGGCCTGATTCAATACTACTCAGTTCACGGACGAAATAAAAACTAGAAAATCCTCGCTGTGCTGCATGGTTCAGCAGTGGACACTTTGAGCTTGTGTATCCGATCACGGTGTCAGGTTGAAACTCATCCAGTCGCTGATCGAGCCATTTGATCCAGTCAGGGGGTTGACTAAATTTCATCATCCGTCGCCAACAGGGATACCCGAGGTGGTCGTCTTTAATCGTGCGAGACGGCTTTTGTCCTCTCAACAGGGATTGAAAGACAACTTTTCTAAACAAGGCTGAACGAATGGATAGACCGCACATCACTTCAATATCCCATCCCAATTGTTGAAGTCTTTTGAAGAGGAATAGAGTAGATTTTTGTGCACCTCCAGATGATTCTGGATAAAACGGACGTGTTGAAACAAAGAGCAGCTTAGACATGGTGCAATCCGATTTCTGAGTGCCGAGTCGGCTGAAAAATTGAATAATGGAGTTGAATTTTTCTTCCAGATTGTGGCATCTGGGGAGTTCAATCGCTTGTCAGTTAACCGTATTCAGCGAGGCCGAAATTGATTATGGGAATCGTTGTATAAAAAGACATCTTTATCCACAAAAAGTTTCCACTAATTATTTCTGTTTAAGAGAATCAAGGGATTTTGTCTTTTTACTTTTTCTCTTTGGAGTAACAATTTTGACCCAGTCGCCGAGTTCTCGAGAGAGATTCGGTTCAAAATAGATGGTGACGAGAGCATAAACGATTCCGCCCGCCCCGATGCAGATGCCGAGAAACACTAAGGGTGCTAAACTCCATTGACTCAAGACTTCTTTTAAGCCAAGCATGACCCCGATCATGCCGAGGGAACTAATCAACGGAATCTGAAATTGTTTGAGGTAAGTTCTCAGATTCATTTTGATTAGCTTTGTAATCAGCCAAAGTCCCACAGGGGTGAATAGATAGCTGCGTACCACAAAGGCGATCGCCACGGCTAAAATGCCGCCTCCCAGCTTCACTACCGCAAAAAAGCACCCCACGTTTAGCACTGTATTCATAATGTTGATCTTAAATCGCCAGTCGGGTCGTCCCATCGCCATCATGATCGGCCCATTGAACTGGAAGACCGTTCTGAGAATGCCAATAAAGGTCAGCACTTGCATCACAGGAATGGATTGTTCCCATTGTGGCCCGAATACCGTGGGCACCAACTCAGGCGCTAAAACCGCAATGCCGAGAAATGCCGGGAAAGAAATCAGGCTAGTCAGGTGAGTCGCTTTATAGAAGGCACGTTCTAGCCGTTCGGGGTCGTTTTGTAGCTTCGAGAATGTGGGGAAGGCGACCTGATTGGTTGTCTTAGAAAGGAGGGTCGTTAGGACGGTGAGGACTCGATACGCGACGGTGTAGTAACCCAGTTTTTCCGCTCCCAGATAATATCCGATGAGTAAGTTATCGGAATAATTATTGAGAAATACCAGGCCGTTCATTCCAATCACATGGATGCCGAAGTTGAATAGTTCTCGAAAATGCTGGCCCGAACAGCGGAAACTTGGACGCCACTCTGTAACTGCCCACAGAATCGGGACTTCAATGATGCTGTTGGCCAGCTGATAGCCCACTAAGCTCCAGACGCCAAACCCGCTCAAGGCCATGCCCACCCCGACGGCTCCTCCGGCTGCAATGCCAATGAGCGATCGCACCGCCAGGGTCTTGAAGGCGAGATCCCTCGTCAAAATTGCATTCTGCACACTGTTAAGCGCTTTGAACACAAAGTTAATGGATAGAAACTGAATCACCCGAGTCAGTTGGGGCTCATGGTAAAACTCAGCAACCCATCCTGCTGAAGTCCAGGCGATCGCCATCAACAGTAAGCTGGTGCCAATGCCGACCCAAAACGCCGTATCCAGGTGCTCCTGCTCAACCTCTTTGCGCTGCACAATGGCAGCGGCAAACCCCTGATCCAAAAATACCTTCATGAAGGCAATGAACACCCCTGACAAAGCCACAAGACCGAAGTCTTGGGGCTCAAGGAGCCGAGCCAACAGCATAAACACCGTGAAGGAGATGAGTTGACTGCCCCAGCGTTGAATAAACGACCAGACCATTCCTTTAGCGGCTTTTTGTTTGAGGTTCATAGTATCGAGAGTGGGTTAGGGGTTGCAGAAAGATGTGGATGGGTGCTCAGCAGTACGTCGGTGTAGAGTTGTAGGTAATTTTTGGCGACTGCGGCGGGCTCGAAGTGCTGGTAAGCAAAGGCTTGGGCGTTGGCTGACCAGTGTTGGAGTTGGGTGGGATTGGCCAGTGCGTCTGACAACCGCTGGGCGGCTTGTTCTGCGTTATTGCTGGGAAACACCAATCCCAAATCATGCTGCTGGAAGAGTTCTGCAAAATTGATCGAGTCTGCGACGGCACAGGGGGTTCCTAAATACATGGCTTCTGCGATAGAGATGCCAAAGACTTCCCAGCGGGCAGGTTGGATGTAGAGACTGGCTTCTGACAGCACTCGAAATTTCTCAGCCCCGTAAACGGGACGATGAAACATCACGTTCGTGGGCTGGTCTTGACGGAGGGTATCGAGCCACTGTTTGGTTTTGTCATCTTCGGTGCCGTAGAGGTGAAACTCAATGTCGGGGAGGTGACGGGCGATCGCCACAAGTCGGTCAATGCCTTTGTGAAGCACGTCGAATCGGCCTAAATACACCACTCGCTTGGGTTCTGGAGATGCTGTGTCGGCTTGAATGCCCTGCCAGCTCAGCCCTTCTAAACTTTGAGTATCAACGGGGTTGGGCATCCAGCGAATGATGCCCGGATAGCGAGGAACGAAGTTCAATACGGGTTCTTCTTCCCGTGGCGTCACGACGGCGATCGCCCCAGCGTTCTTAAACCGACGCTTTTCGAGCAGAAAACTATACATCAACTTTTGCAGTCGCCCCCGTTTCAGCACCTCTGGAAGCAGTCCCCCGGCGGGCTTGATGACATAGGGAATGCCTCGCCGCTGGAGCTGCATGGCCAGAGTGGCCTGCTTGGCCTGAAACACCGAATGCATATGCACCACATCGGGAGGTCGAGTGTTCAGTTGGCGCTGTATGCTCATCGAGTCATACTGCCAAAAGTTGGCGGGAACATGTAGGATGCGAAACCCAGCATCCGCCGCATAGTCGAGACCAGCCAGGTCGGGCGCTGAGTGAACCACAAAGGTGACTGTGTGCCCGAGTCGAGCCTGTTCCTTTGCCATAAGCCAGGCGGACATGTTCAATCCGCTGACTCGCTTGGGAGACGCGGACGCACCAACGTGCCATATTTTCACGGAGACCTCCAGGGATGTGATGGTAGTGATATCGAATCCAATGTTTTGGCGGGATACCCCACGGTATCGTAGAGCCGGATGCGCGAAGCATTGGGGAATACGTTTTGGGTTTCATCAAAAGATTCTGGCCAAATGCGTCGCCCCCCGGATAGGTGTGTGGAATTAATGAGGGGTGAATCGTGTTTTGACGAACGTGGACACGATCTCTTGATTGACCATGGCCTGCTGACGGGTTTGTGCCCAGGTGTCATCTTGAATCTCAACCGGAACACAGGCCGCCTGAATCACTCGCTGCATCTTTTCTTGGGCGATCGCCCCATTCAGGTCGTGAATCAGTGTGCACTGGTGCGATCGCCTGATTTGATCGAAAAAGCGCTTGACCTTGGGGTGAACGGCGCAGGACTCGGCATAGACGCCCATGGCATAGGCCACAATTGCCACGTGCAGCTTGGTCGTCACCACCGCTGAGAACTGTGAAATCAGGGCGACGGTGTTCCAAACGCCTTTGAACGGCACGGTTAAGCAGGAGCG
>JAYKJC010000223.1:0-9727 GCA_035285885.1 Leptolyngbyaceae cyanobacterium
TAGAATCTTACTCAGCATGAGGAGCCCCTCCTGGTGATTCAATCAATTGTTGTTCGATGTCGGCGATCGCCAGCATCGTTTTCAGGACAGAGTCAGGATTGAGGCTGATGGAATCAATACCTTCTTCGACCAGAAATTGGGCGAATTCTGGGTAATCGCTGGGAGCCTGACCACAGATGCCGATTTTGCGGTGACACTGCTTGACGCGGGCGATCGCCATCCGCACCATCTCTTTGACTCCAGCATTTCGTTCATCAAACAGGTGAGCCACCAGTGCCGAATCCCGATCCAGTCCCAACGTTAGCTGGGTCAGATCGTTCGAGCCAATGGAGAACCCATCAAACACCTGACTGAATTCTGCGGCTGAAATGACATTATTGGGAATTTCGCACATCACATACACCTGGAGTCCGTCTTCGCCACGAACCAAGCCATGACGGGCCATTTCAGCCAATACTCCACGTCCCTCCTCCGGCGTCCGACAAAACGGCACCATGGGGATTACGTTCGTTAATCCCATATCGGTTCGAACTCGTTTCAAGGCTCGGCATTCCAGGGCGAAGGCATCGCGGTACCTCGGATCGGTATAGCGAGCCGCCCCTCGCCAGCCAATCATGGGATTCTCTTCATCCGGCTCAAAGTCTCGCCCGCCGAGTAAGTTGGCATACTCGTTGCTCTTGAAATCAGAAAGACGGATGATGACAGGTTTCGGATAAAACGCGGCGGCAATGGTTCCAAGACCGTGAGCCAGCCGTTCAGTAAAATAGTCAGGCTTGTGGGGATAAAGCGCTGTTAGATCGGCAATCTCTCGCTTGGTTTCATCGTCATTAAGCTGATCAAAGTGGAGGAGTGCCAGGGGGTGAACCTTGATGTGGTTGGCAATGATAAACTCCATGCGTGCCAATCCCACACCGTCACATGGGATTCCGGCCAGGCGGAAGGCTTCTTCAGGATTGCCGACATTCATGAGAATTTGAGTGCGCGTTCGAGGCAGTTGGTCGATGGCTGTTTCTTCGATGTCGAAGGGCAACACACCTGGATAGACCTTACCGACTTCTCCCTCCGCACAGGTTACAGTAACTGACTGTCCTGTTTCCACGACCTTCGTCGCGTTTCCGCATCCCACAATGGCGGGGATTCCCAATTCTCGGGCAATGATGGCGGCATGGCAGGTTCGTCCCCCTTGGTCGGTGACGATCGCACTCGCGCGTTTCATAATCGGTTCCCAATCCGGGTCTGTCCGCTGGGTAATCAGCACCTCACCCGGTTGAAAATCGGTCATATTCTGCACGGACTCAATCACACGGGCTTGCCCTTGGCCAATCATCTCGCCCACAGCCTGCCCGGTAATGAGGGGAGTGAGTGGGGTGACATCCGCTTGAAGCCGATAGCTCCGCAACACCGATGCTGATTTTCGAGATTGAACCGTTTCAGGACGCGCCTGGACAATGAATAAATCTCCGGTGAGTCCATCCTTGGCCCATTCGATATCCATGGGGGTGTGGGTTCCCCGTACCTCAGAGTAATGGTCTTCAATCACACAGGCCCAGCGAGCGAGGGTCAGAATTTCATCATCGCTGAGGGCATAGTGCTGGCGATCGCCCTCCGACACCGGAACATTCTTCGTCAGCTTGCTGCCTCCGACATCGTAGACCATTTTGATTTCTTTGCTGCCAAGATGCTTCTTCAGAATTGGACGGAACCCTTGCTGTAGGGTTGGTTTAAACACCAAATACTCATCGGGATTAACCGCACCCTGCACCACATTTTCACCGAGTCCGTAAGCTGCGGTGACCAGAGCGGCATTTCTAAATCCGGTCTCTGTGTCGATAGAAAACATGACCCCAGAGGCGGCCAGGTCAGAACGCACCATCCGCTGCACTCCAACGGATAGAGCTACGGTGCAGTGGTCAAAGCCCTTGAGCGTCCGATAAGAAATTGCCCGATCGGTAAATAAGGAAGCAAAGCACTTGTGACAGGATTCTAAAACCCCCTTAATGCCATGAACGTTGAGGTAGGTTTCCTGCTGTCCTGCAAAACTGGCATCGGGTAAGTCTTCCGCAGTTGCACTCGACCGAACCGCCACATCAACGGCTGAACTCTGGCTCTTATCGCACAGGGCGAGATAAGCCTTGGTGATGGCAGCTTCTAATTCTGGAGGAAAGGGGGTTTCAAGAATTAAAGATCGAACGTCATGTCCGCATCGGCGGAGGGCTTCAACATCCTCAATATCTAAACCTGCAAGGCGCGATCGCACCTTTTCTTCTAATCCAGCCTGTTGAATAAAATAGCGATAGGCATGGGCGGTTGTCGCAAAGCCTGTGGGCACTCGAATGCCTTTCGGCGTCAGGTGTCGAATCATTTCACCCAACGATGCATTTTTACCTCCCACGAGTGGAACGTCTTGAATGCCAATTTTCTCAAACTCAAGAACTAAATCGGCTGTAGCATCGACCGCAGACGGGTAGGCATAGGTTGTTTGCAGCATAAAACTTAACCCCCAAGAACGAATATGTTTAGATGTTTGTGTGAATGCAGGCAGAATGCTTGTGCTTGCACAGACATCCAATCAATTCCCGAAAACAAGTACCGGAGGCATCGGCGGTATGGCCTCCATCCTGAGTTATAGATCAACAGTTTGAGGAACTTATGAGGAACGTATGAGGATGTGAGTGTTTTGCAAGCGTCTAGAAATCACAGCCCTCCTGAGCTGACTTAGGTTTTCCAGGATAAGAAACTAGAAATCTGGCTTGCGAGTGTCATGGGATTAAACGGTTTTGTAATGATGCCCCTGGCTCCTGACCGATAAAACTTCTTACGGTCTGCGGCTTGAGCTTTAGCGGTCAAGAAAATAACGGGAATGCTCCTTGTTTCTGGAGTTGTCTGTAGTTGTTCTAAGGTGGCAATTCCATCTTGATGGGGCATCATTGCGTCTAGTAAGATTGCGTCTGGATGCTGGGTCTTCGCAACGTCGAGTCCTTCTTCACCAGACAATGCAGAAAGAACGCTCCATTCAGATTCCAACGTTAGACCCAACTCAGCGATGGTGTGAATGTCGTGTTCGTCATCAATGAGAAGAATGCATTTGTGTTTCATAGGGTCTCCTTCGTCGTTCGATATTAGCGGTGCCCGTGCTGTCTCTCCATACCGTACGTAACCGCTGGATAAGTTGTGCGTCCCATTGCTAAACAGCCAGTAGATTCATCGTGACGATGCGGCTGGCTCCTAAGCTGACTCTTCGTGAGTGCTCTGAAAACTTGCTTGAAATATTCATCAAAGCCTGTCATGCAGAGTAGGCTTGGAGTGGTTAAAAAGAACTGTCCTAGTTTTTTCTGAGCGTGTTGGGGATTGCTCAAGCACTGAATTATCGCTAACGCACGTATCGTGATGATCACGATAGTTCCTCACAAGTTCCTCAACTTCTTCTTCTAAGGTGAAGGGAAAGGTAAAGGAAATACGTTGATAAAAAGGGCTCTATTTCTACCGATTTAAAGAACGACTCTCAAGAGATGACTCTAAAGAAATGGTTCTGAAGAAACGGCTTCAAGACATGACAAGTGGCGATCGCCCCCTGAATAAACGATAACCCGTTGCTTAGACGGTTTCTGGGGTATTCGTTTAAGCGTAGATAGGCGGTTGAGGTCTACTCTCCACACACATGAATTTAGGTAACCTCCATATCAGAAAAGACATCCAAAAAAACATTAAAGAGTACGATTGATCAGACATTAGATGCCATCATTTAATGGCATTTCCTAATAGCATTGACCAATGGGATAAGGCGTTGCCTTTTTGCAGAATTGCTGTTCTAAAGAAAGCAATATCTGTTCGCCATCTCTCCTTTTTCATCATAAAAATAGTATATTCCAATACTCAAGAACTGTTTACATAGCATTATGTTAATTTACTATTTCATGAATCAATGTAAACGTCTTGTGGCAAGTCTATTGTCCAGAGCCCCAAGAACCTGGCGATGAAGTCAAAAATCTGAATCACAAATAACTGGCGGTTAGCGCTTATAGTCGTATGTCTCTTCGAAAATCGGTGGTGGTAGCAACATTCCTAAACATCTAGAAGACTGACGAGTGCGATCGCCGGAGTCGGTTAAAGATGCGGGTGGGCAAGTCTGTGGCGATCGCCGATTTGCTGACAAAATCATCTGCACCAATGGTAAAAGCTTGATGCTGAGTCTTCGCATCTTCGTGAACCGTCAAAAATAAAATAGGGAGCTGTTGCCAACGCTCATCCGCCCGAAGCACCTGGCACAGTTCCAGCCCACTGACCTGAGGCATTTCCACATCGAGAATCAACAGATCAGGGTGAATGGCCTCCAGTTTACTCCAGAGCTGATCGGGGGTATCGATAGTCGTGATTTGAAACCCCCAGGGAGATAAAACCGTTTTTACAAAGTTAAGAATCTGGCGATCATCATCAACAATTAAGATGGAGTAGACTGGGCGAGCCGTTTGTAGGGCATGCTGAGCCGCATGGATAATGTGTTGAGGTGTGGCCGACATAGGCAAAATGTGATCCACGCCCTGCTGCACAAGCTGTAGGCGCTGCTGAAAGTCCTGAATGTCAGTCACAACCAGGGTAGGAATCGGGTCTGGGTGTTGGGCGATCGCCCCTAGCAGTTCCAGAGTGTCGGGCATGGTGTTCTCATCCAGCCAAAGCACAATGCCGTTGGGAGGATGCGTTTTGATCTGGTCAGTAGCTTGAGCGATGTTAGAACACGTCGAGAATCCCATGCCCAACGTCAAGGCATAGGTCGCAAGTGTAGGCTTCAATGACGCTTCAGCGCCAATTGCCAACAGTTCAGGCGCACTGGCGATCGCCTCTGAGATGACAGTATGGCTTGGGTCTTGGTTTAAGTTCTGACGTAAGTCACGGACAAGTATCGAAACTTTTGACACATGGTGATGACTTAAGGGCACGTCAAGTTGGAGGATCTTTTCTAATTCTCGTGCCAGGCGAGACCCCTCTGAGAACCCAAAACACCCCAGAGAACCCGCTAGCTTATGAGCGTGCGATCGCCCGCTCTGTTGAAGCTCAGCACTGAGTTTGCCCTCAACAAGCGCTGCCGCCGTTGCCTCTAAAACATTCAGGCGCTCCTGCATCGTCTCTCGATGAGCCTCCCATGCTTTCGCGACGGCTGCGGCTATTTCGGGCTGTACGGTTTTCTCCTTTTCCGCTTTGGCAGAAGATGGAGCCGAAGACGCCTCAGGGGCAAAAGGCTTCAACCGATATCCTAAGCCATAGACCGTCTCAATAAAATCTTTGGGTGCGCCACAGGCCCGCAATTTCTGACGGAGCCCCTTAATATGAGTTCTCACCGCGTCCCCGCTCGGCGGGTCGTCAAACGACCAAAGATTCTCAATAATGGCATCCAGGCTAAAGACTCGGTGGGTATGTCGCAAAAAAAGCTCCAGCAGCGCATATTCTTTGGGCGTCGTGTGAAGCTTCTGATCCTGATAAAAAACCTCGAATGTATCTGGATGTAAATTCAACTCGCCCCATGAAAGGATGGATGGCGGAATCAGAGTATCTCGCCGCAGCAGGGCTCGTATTCGAGCAAGCAACTCATCAAGGTCAAACGGCTTGACCACATAGTCATCAGCTCCAGAATCGAGTGCATTTACCTTATCCGTGCTTGAGTCGCTTGCAGTCAGCATCAAGATGGGGCGACTCAATCCCTTTTGACGAAGCTGCTTACAGAGAGACACCCCATGACTATCCGGCAGCAGCATGTCCAAAACAATCAGGTCGTAATCAAAAAGTTCTATAAATTCTTGAGCAGTTTCACCATCAACCGCCAGGTCAACCGCATAACGCTGTTTGATCAGGCTTTCCGCCAGCACGCTCATCAACGATTCGTCATCATCAACCAGCAGAATCCGCATGGGTGCAATTATGAAACGCTATATCTACAATCAAACAACTTACTTACTATTTGGTCAAGTGATTCAGGTCACTAACCTCGTTTAATTGTTCTAGCGCTATGCGCGTTGGTTAAGTACAGTTGTGTGGGGCGCAAAGCGCCACACACAACTGTTTTTGTGCTCAACACGATTGCAAATCGCTATATTTTGAGCATTTTTGTTTTATTTGTTTACAGAACTTAGCCCAGGCACATCGTTCTCACAATTTGCAAGTGGGTTGAGCACACAATACACTCTATTGACTGCGCTTGCACCGATCGCTGAGAAGGGACGTAGGCAAGAATGGAAATGAATCTTCGGCTAAAATTTAGGCGAGAACGGTGGGGCTTTATAAAGACACGCTGCACGAAAAATCGTCATAACTTCCTCAAGTTTTTTTCCTAACCTTAAAGAGGAATATGACATGAGAACACTGCGGGCAAGCGTCGTTCACTACGTTTATTTCCGATAATTTATCTCAATAAATCTACATCAGAGAGACGAGGTTTTCAACTCATGGCTCGAACTCAGTAAGCCTTGAGTGGGTTGGCATGAGAGCTTTTATTTCAATCAAAATCAAACTTTACGCACACATAAATTTGGAGTGGATGAATGATGAGTCAAACATCTTATTTGTTTAGCGTTGATGATCTAAGTTTTGGCGATGGCGCAATCACCCGTGATATTCTTGCGGGGCTTGATTGGCTGGATGTTCCCCTGTCTCAAGGACGTTCATTTCTCGATGTTGCAGATGAGTTAGCTAATGGTGGAGATTTCGAGGGCTTTAGACATGCAACTGAGGCAGAATTCCGAACCTTCGTCATTAATGCAGGTATCCCAGATATTAATGTTGATGTAACGGAGAGTTCCTCTGCCTTCTCAGCTTTTGTTGAACTGACTGATTTAGTGGGAGCAACTACCCATTCGTTTGGGTTTCCAGAAAGTTTAGGTTTTCTCGATGATGCTGATCCTGTTTCTTCAGCACGGGTCAACGGTGACTTATTTCTCTTTTTGGCGAATGGCATTCCCACCTACAGAGCCGGAACCGAAGTTTTGAGGGGAGTCTCTTTTGAATTTGACACCGTAGGCCACTGGCTCGTCAGAAATTCACCTAGTTTCACCGTCGATACGCTGATAGACGAGGCAGATGGGAGTGTTTCTGATGGAGATGTTAGCCTGCGGGACGCCATCGCTCTAATTCCAGATGGCGGCACAATCATGTTTGCTCCCCATCTCGCTAATCAAGTCATTACCCTAGAACTCGGCGAACTCAGCATTGCCAAAAACCTAACCATTAATGGTGATATGAACAATGATGGACAATCTGATATCACCATTAATGCCAATCAACAGTCTCGCGTATTTAATGTAGATGATGGAAATATTACGCCTGACAAAACCGTTCTTCTCAATGGTCTCAAGGTCACAGGTGGACGCACCGTGTTGGATAACGAGAAAGGGGGTGGCATTCGTAATCTAGAAAACCTCATTGTTCGTAACAGTGTGATTAGCGGCAACTCCACGGCAGGGAGCTATGGCCGTGGAGGCGGGATCTACAGTGGCGTTGGCGTCGGTCCCAAAGGGGGTGAGTTTTACGATCCCTTTAATAATTTGACGATCGCCAACAGTACGATCAGCAATAACTCTACAACAGGGAATGGTAGTGATGGCGGTGGCATTGCGAGTCGTTACGGCAATGTGACCGTGAACAACAGCACCATTAGTGGTAACACGGTTTTAGGAAGGTCTAGCGAGGGTGGAGGGATTCATATTTTTGGTGCCTACTTTGGAGAAGATAGCCTTCTAACCGTGAATAACAGCACGATTATCGGCAACTCTGCACCGTATGGGCGGGGCGGTGGCATTATGGCACCGATTAGTAACGTGACCGCCATTAACAGCACCATCAGCAATAATTCTGCGGCCAGTGGTGGGGGCATCAGTCTTATCTTTAGCGATATGACTATCCAAAACAGCACTATCAGTCATAACGCTACTGATGGCTTTGGCGGAGGTATCTTCAATGATTACGATGTTTGGATGAAGATTGCGAACAGCACCATTAGTGGAAATTCTGCGGCTCGTGACGGTGGAGGCATTTTTAATGGAGTTTATTCTGGGTTGACCGTTAAAAACAGCACCATTAGCGGTAACTCAGCCGAGGGTAAAGGGGGCGGTCTTCTCAACGACTTTAATGCAGGCGTTAACATTCAGAACACGACCATCACCGATAATACTGCTCCAGATAATCAGGGCAGTGGCATCGCCCAAGAAGAGTACGATTTAAGCGATCCTCCTATTGATGTGGTTTCTAGTATCATTGCGGGCAATACCAACAGTGATGTCGATTTTGTCGGTGATGATAGCCTTCGTTCTTTCGTAAGTCTTGGCAACAATTTGATTGGAACGGGCAACGCGGTCACAGACTTCGATCACGCGAGCGACCTAGTAGGAATTGTCGATCCTGGGCTCGGTGGGCTTGCTGATAATGGAGGACCGACTCAGACCCATGCGCTTTTACCTGGTAGTCCTGCAATTGATGCGGGCAGCAATCCTGACGGGTTGGCAACAGATCAGCGTGGCAATGGATTTGACCGAGTCGTTAATGGACAAGCGGATATTGGAGCCTTTGAATTTTACGGCCTTTTCTTCAGTCTGACAAAAGGGACACGGCTTCAAGGAATCAACGTTGCGAACGAAGACATCATCCACTTTGACGGGTCTCAATTCACTAAAGTTTTCGATGGTTCTGATGTGGGCTTGAATCGTGTGATCATTGATGCTTTCGATATGGTGAGCGCAGATACGATTCTGATGTCTTTCAATACCCCCATTACTCTTCCAGGTGTGGGTCGGGTGGATGACTCTGACATTGTTCAGTTTACGGCAACCCGCTTGGGTGAAGAAACGGCAGGCTCATTTGAGCTTTACTTTGATGGCAGTGATGTGGGTCTTACTCGAAATGGAGAAGACATTGATGCCCTCACACGAATGCCGACGGGAGAACTGATAATTTCTACCCATTCGTCCTTTACAGTGCCAGGGGTAAGTGGGCGCGACGAAGACTTACTCCTCTTTACTCCTACCAATCTAGGAGAAGAGACAAGTGGTCGTTGGTCGATGTATGTCGATGGTAGCGATGTGGGGCTTGCAGCGAAGTCGGAGAACATTGATGGAGTGTCTGTTGATGGGGCGGGCCGAATATTGCTTTCGACTGCGGGAAACTTTAGCGTTCCAGGACTGTCGGGAGCTGATGAAGATGGATTTATTTTCAAGCCCACGTCTCTAGGCTCTAGAACTGCTGGTCACTATGAACCCACCCTGTTCTTTGAAGGGGCTCCGTTTGGATTAGATACGAATGATATTGGGGCGATCGCCTATGCCACGGTACAAATACATTAAGTGTAGCGATTTGCAATCGCGTTAAGCACAAAGACAGTTTATGTGGGGCGCAACGCGCCCCACATAAACTGTACTTAACCGACGCGCATAGTGCTGTAAAGTTGGGTGTGTGGTAGCTTGGAACATCGCCACACACCCCATTCAAAAGTGTTCTGGATAAAGCGATACGGAGTAGCCGAGGATGTGTGTTGCTGATTCGAGGAGAGTCTTTACAAGAATTGCTGGGCAATGAACCCAACAATGCCGCCCCCCAAGACAATCCAGGCAGAATTGACCTTGAAGCGGAAAACGGCGATCGCCCCGACCACCGCCAGTAGAATCGTTACCCAATCTACTAGAGCTGTCCGACCGAGAGTGAAGACAACGCCTCCCATCAGTCCCAATGAGGCGGCATTCACCCCATCTAG
>JAYKJC010000224.1:0-10759 GCA_035285885.1 Leptolyngbyaceae cyanobacterium
GTTCCCGAAGGATACGGATCAAGGAATCCAGGACGAATATCAGCCACATCAGCCCCCACATACTTGGGTTGGCACAGAAAAGCAAGAATCTCTTCGCGATTGCGGCGATCGTCACAATATTCGCAGGCTTGCAGTAGAGCCTGAATCAACGCATGGGAAGTGTTGGGATAGGCTGCAACCCAATCTTCCCGCAAGCCCAGCACCTTTTCGGGGTGTCCCGGCCAAATGTCCATGTCGTTGGCGATAATCACCCCCAATTCCTCACGGACAGCCCTCTGATTCCAGGGATCGCCCACGCAGTAGCCGTCGATATTCCCAGCCTTCAGGTTGGACACCATCTGAGCAGGCGGTAAGCGGAGTAGATCCACATCTCGATCAGGATCAATGCCACCCGATGCCAACCAGTATCGCAGCAGCAGGTTGTGCATCGACGCTGGGTGAACCATCCCCAGCGTGTTCTTAGGCGTACTGTCTACATACCGCTTGAAGTCCTCCAGTGTACGGACGCCCTGGTCGTAGATGTGCTTGCCCAGAGTGATGGCGTTGCCGTTGCGGCTCAGCACCATCGGAGTGATGACCGGAGTGGGGGCACTACTCAAACCCATCGTCATCGCCAGGGGCATTCCGGTGACCATCTGGGCACCATCAAGGCGACCAGAGAGGACCCCTTCGGTAATGGCTTTCCAACTGACTTCCCGGCTCAGGTTCACCTGATCCAGGCCATGCTGCTGAAAAAAGCCCTTTTCCTGAGCAACGACCAGGGGCGCACAATCCGTCAGAGGAATAAAGCCCAGTTCCAGGTTCACTTTCTCCAAGCCATGTTTGGCAACGATCGCCGGAGCCTTTCCTTTGCGCTGCTTCAGCCGCTTCTGCTGGTTGAGAAAGTCAAGCATTTCATTGCGCAGGCTGTAATAGAGGGGATGGTTGACCATCTCCATGCGCTTCCGGGGCCGGGGAATGGGTACATCAAGAATCTGCCCAATTTTGGCGGCGGGGCCATTGGTCATCATGACGATGCGATCGCTCAGCAACAGAGCTTCATCTACATCGTGGGTTACCATAACGGCAGTGACCTGGTTTTCCTCGCAGATCTGCATCAGCTTTTCCTGGAGGTTGCCACGGGTGAGGGCATCCAGTGCGCCAAAGGGTTCATCTAGCAGCAATACCTTAGGGCGAATGGCAAGTGCACGGGCGATCGCCACCCGCTGTTTCATCCCCCCAGACAGTTCATGGGGGCGTTTGTCTGACGCTGCCTGGAGCCCCACCATGCGGATGTGGTGATCGATAATCTCATCTTTTTCAGCCTGGGGCAGGGTTTTGTACACCCGATCCACGGCCAGAGCAACGTTTTGACGCACCGTTCGCCAGGGCAGCAGAGAATAGTTTTGAAACACCATCATGCGATCGGGCCCGGGGCGATAGGTTTCTCGACCTTCCAACACAACGCCTCCCTGGGTGGCATGGTCTAACCCGGCAATGATGTTCAGCAGGGTCGATTTTCCACATCCTGAATGGCCGATCAGTGAGATAAATTCGCCCTGTTTCACCTCCAGGTGAATGTTTTTCAGGGCAACGTATTCCCCGCCATCGGGTAAGGGAAAGACACGATCGATGTGGTCAATTTCAACAAAGGCTGGCATAAGCGACGGGTTGGAATGAGGATTATAAATGTTTAGCAGTTTAGGCGTAGGGGCGAAGCTTCTGGATAGAAGCCTATCGGATGTTCCCAGATGCCACGCCCCTACGCCCCAAATTTAGGTGAATGCAAATTTGCGGGGGGCATTGGCGCGGATTTCAAATCCATTGAGGTAACCTACAGGATCGCTGGGATCAAAAGGCATTCCATCGATGAAGTTTTCAGCGGGTTCCACAGGCATCGGATCACTGGGAAGCTCAATGCCCAATGCCTGAGACGCTTCTTCAAAGATTTCCGTGGGGTAGATTTGAGCGATGATCTCATCGGCATCTGCCGGATACTCTGTCAGGTCAATCTGATTCCACCGGATCATCTGAGTCAGCAACCAAACCCCATGAGACTTGTAGGGATAGTTGGCATTGTTCGCGCCTTGGAGGTAGTCGAGGCCATCCAGTCGATGAAACAGGTTGAAGTCAGGGATAGGCTTGGTGCGATCTGTATCATCAAAGCCGCCGTAATTATAGGTTCCAGTCATGGATGCCTTGGCGTAATCGACCTTCGCGTTAACGTAAGGGCGATCGGAAATGATTTCCACAATCTCAAGGCGTTGGTCGAGTTGATCACAATACTGGCAAGCTTCTAGGGTGGCGGCAGTGAGGGCACGGGCAGTGTTGGGGTTTTCGTCAATCCAGGACTGCATGGTCGCGAGAACCTTTTCGGGGTGCCCCCTCCAGATGTCCCGGTCAACGGTTGCCGTAAAGCCAACGCCGTCAAACACAGCTCGCTGGTTCCAGGGTTCGCCCACACAGTAGGCATCCATTGTTCCTGCCTTCATGTTTTCCACCATCTGCGGCGGTGGAATCACAATCAAGTTCACGTCTGTATCAGGGTTAAGCCCCATTGCTGCCAGCCAGTAACGGCTGTTGTAGTTGTGCATGGATGAGGGAAAGACCATCGCGAAGGTGGGCGGCTCCGAAAAACCCTTGATGTAGCTGCGGTAGGCTTCAGCAAATTCGTCAAAGCTACCATAGTCAATGGCAGGGCGAATACCCGCATCCCAGGCATTTTTCGAAAGGGTAATGGCATTGCCGTTGCGATCAAGCATCATGAGCGATCGCATCGGTGCCTTATCTGGCCCCAACTGAGTCAGCATAGGCATTCCACACAGGGCATGGGACGCATCAAGACGACCACCTACCAGACCATCCCGCACCGTTGCCCAGCTTGCTTCCTTGCTGATGGTGACATTCAGACCATACTTCTCGTAGATACCTTTCTCATAACCAATGACGAGGGGCGCACAGTCCGTCAGGGGAATAATGCCCAGGGTCAGGTCAGTCTTTTCGAGAGGGCCAAAGTCAACAGCAGGGGATGCAGTGGCATCGGGAGCACTGCTGCTATCGCCAGATTCTGGGGCATCCGATGAACCAGAGTTGCAGGCAGCGAAGGTAAAACCCGCAGCAGCAAGACTAGAATACTGAAGAAACTTACGACGATCCATGATTCTCCTCAAGGGTTTGAAATGAAAAAACTAGACAAAACTCAGAACAATTTACTTAAACGGGTGACTCATAGTCATGCTTGTGCGATCGCATGATTCAAAAGTTCGCTATCTTACGGTGCAATCGTTATTCAGGGCTACACCTAGCTAGACACTCTAGGCACCATAAGCTTACTTCATGGTGCCAACGACTTTACGCTCAGCCCAGGCCACCAGTTGATCGAGCAGCAAGCCGACGATACCAATCACCACCAGAGATAAGATAACCAGGCTAATATCACCCGTGTTGTAAACATCCCAGACAAAGAAGCCAATCCCGGTACCTCCAGTGAGCATTTCTGCTGCAACGATTACTAACCATGCCGTGCCCAGGCTCAGACGCATTCCAGTAAAGATGTAGGGCAAGGTGGAGGGGATCATGATTTGCGTGACCACCTGCCATCGGGTCAAGTCCAGCACTCTGGAAACGTTCCAGTAATCATTGGGAATGTTACGGACACCCAGGGCGGTATTAATCATCGTTGCCCAAAGGGAGGTAATAACAATCACAAAAATAGCTGGAAGGTTCTGTCCGCCAGGGAAAATGGTGATACCAATAGGCAACCACGCCAGAGGAGAAATAGGTTTTGCAACCTGAACAAGGGGCGTCAACATTTTTGATGCCTTCTCGGAGGTGCCCACCCAGAACCCCAAGGGAACCGCAATCAGAGTAGCGATAAGAAATCCTACAGCAACTCGCCCCAAACTTAGGGCGGTCAGGATGAAGATGCCCTCATCACCCCGGCGGGTCGAAAAAACGTTTTGGATGTAAGGGATGCTGTCTTCAAGGGTTTGAGTCGGGCTTGGCAACTCACTGGGGTACTCATTCTGAGTCGTGAACCAGGAGACCAGGCTCCAAACGAAAACAACAGCGATGAATCCTAAGACAGGAAAGATAATGTTCTCCCCATTGCGGCCAAAAATTGCACCAATGATCCTGGCGACTTTGTTATCGGGTCGATTTGCGGAAAGAGTCATAGTTGGCAGTCAGTGTACTTTAGTCTGTGTGGTTAGTAATGGGAATAGTCAAAACGGGTAGAGATGAGCAAGGTAAGCTTACTCACCCTTGGCGATCGCCCCAAAGTGCTCAACTAAAAGCTGTCGCAAAACAGGCTTCAAATCATCACAGGGAATACTTTTTAGGACGCGATCGCCCAACTTTGCATCCTTCCCGACTTTGCCGCCCATGTAGATATCGACGCCCTCCACTGTTTTTCCGTCCTTACGGACTTTGGTACCAATGAAGCCAATGTCAGCAACTTGGGGTTGTCCACACGAATTTGGACAGCCCGTCCAATGCATTCTCACTGGATTAGAAAGCTCCATCTCAGCATCGAGTTCTTCAGCCAAGGCCAGCGCCCGATTCTTCGTTTCGACCAGGGCAAAGTTACAGAACTGTGCCCCCGTGCAGGAGACGAGAGAACGGGTTAAGGGGGTGGGGTCAATCGAAAACTTCTGCAGGAGGGGTTCCTGAAGCAATGGTTCTACATGGGCATCCGGCACATTGGGAATAATGACGTTCTGCTCAACCGTCAGGCGAATTTCACCTGAGCCATAGACATCGGCGATTCTCGCAAGGTCAACCATGTCGTCGGCATAGAGCCGACCGATGGGCACATGCAGACCGACATAGTTCATGCCCTCTTGCTGCTGGGAGAACACGCCAATATGGTCTCGCTTGTCCCAGTCGATCGCATCTTCGGGTGTGGCGGTCAACACGTCGCGTCCGAACTGCTGCTCAACGGCTTTCCGAAATTCTCCGATGCCCCATTCATCAATCAGCCACATCAACCGGGACTTCTGACGATTGGCGCGGGGGCCGTTATCGCGATAGACCTCTAGAATGGCGCGACAAAGACCAACGACATCGTCTGATGTGGGAGGCACCCAGGCATCCAGAGGAATCGCGGCTTCACATCGCTTGGCGGAAAAGAATCCGCCGACAAGGACGTTGAAGCCCAATACGCCGTCTCGATAGGCTGGAACAAACGCAATGTCGTTAATTTCAGCGTGGACGGAATTATCACGTCCGCCCTCAATGGCGATGTTGAATTTTCGAGGAAGATTCGTAAATTCAGCGTTCCCGTCGCCGTTGTTGGTAATCATGTCCTGGACATCTTTGACCAGTTGACGGGTGTCAATTAACTCATCGGCATCCAATCCCGCCATTGGCGAACCCGTAATGTTCCGAACATTGTCCATTCCAGACTGAACGGAGGTGATTCCTACGACCTTCATCCGACTAAAAATATCGGGAATGTCTTCTAGTCGAATGCCTCGGAGCTGAAGATTTTGGCGGGTTGTGATGTCTGCATTGCCATCATCTCCATAGCGTTGAACCACTTCTGCAAGCATTTTCATCTGACTGCTCAACAAAATGCCGTTAGGCATTCTCAAGCGCAGCATGAATTTTCCAGGGGTCACAGGTCGAAAGAAAATGCCCAACCACTTCAGTCGCTGTTCGCGATCCGTCGCATCCATGGCTTCCCAGCCCATGGCGGCGAATTGCTCAAGCTCGTCCTTAACGGCAAGGCCATCCTTTTCTGCCTTGAACCGCTCAAACTTGTTGAGGGTGTTGCTGGAATTAGCACTGGAAGGGGCGATCGTGTTAGTCACAAGAATAGGCTCACAACGATATGGACAACGGACATTGATCAAAGCCACCCCAATCAAGACTGCTAAAAGCCTAGAGCGTGACTTGGGCTGTATATGTCCCTTAGACTAACGTTCTGCAAGTCATTCTTAAGACACATAGCTCACACTTTGCATATCCGATGGAAACCATTATTGAGATTTGAAGGTTGAATCTTGTATATTTCAATACTTTTTCGGATGTATCATGCAATCTGTGCATGGGAAGACCGCATATGCTGCATTAACTTTTGTGAAATGGTTGTTGCGCATTTTGGTCATGTAGCGATCGCATCGTCGAGGGTAAAAAGAGTTGCGAGGAGTCCGGTTATTCCATCACACTGACTGTGAACGGACTATAAATCTTTCGAGTTTGATTGTTCTAGAGGCACCCTGAATGAAAGGTGAGAGGCGAGGCTCAAGCCAACCCGCCTTGCACGTTTCATTGCACGCATCACTTAGGAAAGCGATATGACGCCGAGTAGTCTTGCTGTCAAGATACAGAAATCAGCCCAAGCGCCTAACTGGGATACCTTCTGTCGATACCTGAATCAGTATTTCTCGGCGCTGTCGCCTCAGTCTGTTGACGATGGGTATCAATCGCAAACCTCAGACATCAGCTATGCGGCTCACCGTGATGCTGAACTGCTCACTGCTGACATCCTCACTACCGTGCTCCAGGCGTTTCAGATGGGTGATTTTCAGCTTCGGTGGGACTTGTCGAAGATGATTCCTAACTTTGGCCCACGGGCGATCGCCCCTCTGATTGAATTACTGGACGAGGCTCAGGACGAGGATGACTGGGAATTGAGCTGGTTTATTGCGCGGATTCTTGGGCATTACCCCATCGACCAGTCGATTAACGCGCTTCAGTCTTTACTCCAAAGCACATCACAGGAAGATGTTCGGGCGGTGGTGATTGATGCCCTGGCCAGCATGGAAGAAGCCGCATTGCCCGCATTGTCAGCGTTGGTGCGTCATCCCTCAACGCGGTTATCAGCGGTTCAAGCCCTTGCGCGAATTCATCATCCAGATGTCGCCTCTATTCTCATGACAGTGGTGCAGGATGAGGATGCCGAGACGCGGGCGGTGGCGATCGCCGCTCTGAGCCATCGACATCAACCAGAAATCACGCAGTTGCTGATCCACGCGCTGGGGGATTCGGCAACGGCTGTGCGGCGTGCGGCGGTGATTGGCGTCGGGCTGCAACACCGGATGCTCCCCGAAGCAACATTCTTAGCTGTTTTAGAGCCTCTGCTGTGGGACATCAATTTAGAGGTTCGGCGACAAACGGTTTTAGCGCTAAGCCGTCTCCAATCTGAGCCATCGGCCCATCTCCTGTTTGAGACGCTTTGCTCAGCGGACACGCCTCCGATGCTGTGGCGCGATATTGTGCGATCGCTCGTTTGGACTGAAACAACCACCGCCCTAGAGCATCTGCGGATGTTTGTTCATTTTGGCGGGCACCCGTCCGGCGATTCTCACCCAGAGACTCCGGTGATGAACCAGATGTTGAACCAGCCGATGAACCAGCCGGTGAACCCAAGGTTCCACGAGGTGCCTGCGCAACTGCAAGTGCTGCATGACGTGGCCACGGCGCTGGGTTCTGTCGAGCATTCTCGATTGCGGGCGATCGCCACAGATACGTTAGTTGACATTCTCTCCATGCTTCACCAGCGAGAGGTGTATGCACAGCCGTCTTTGGGCCACCATGTGCTAGCGATTAAGCAGGCCGTGGTCCATAGCCTTGGGCATCTGGGGCAGCCTCAGGCCATTCCAGTGCTCGATGCAATTCTCAATACCGACCCAGACACGCGCATCCAGCTTCATACCCGTCGTGCATTAGAGAAAATTAAGTGATCGTCAATTTGCGTCGTGCATGAAATGTAACCTCCTGGATCTGGCGATTCCCTTCAATCTCGTTTAACGTGGCAGAGAGGGAGGCCACGATTCCAGAGCACCCGTGCAGTATGTCACGATCCCTGAGTTCTTTGTCCAAAGAACGACGAGTTTTGGTTTATTCGAGAGGAGAAGCCAAGGATCTGTACCGATGCTCCAGCGTGGGTTTCCATGTCTCATGACCCACTACTACAGCACTCGTCAGAAGCTCATGGATTGGACACTTGCGCCCGTTTTGGTGACCGGAATCGGAATTGGTTGGAGCATCGCTCGCCGACAGTGGAAGGCCGCGCCTCAACTCCATGACATGCCCCCGTCCGCGCAGGCGATCGCCTCTTCCGTCCCATCGTCTAGCCCACCTTCTGACCCACCGTCGTCGCAGGAACCGTCGCTGAGTGTGGGTGAGCTGAAAGAAAAACTCCAGCAGCTTGAGTTAGCCTATGGCATGGCCACTGAAATGGGACAGTTTAAGGCGGGGTTTCTGGCGCGCACGTCCCATGAGTTGCGATCGCCCCTCAACAGCATCATGAGCCTGCAACAGCTTATTCTGACTGACCTGTGTGACAATCCAGAAGAAGAACGAGATTTTATCTCCCAGTCCTACACGGCTTCTCAAAAGTTACTGGCCCTTCTGAATGAAACCACCAATGTGTCAAAGCTAGAAGAAGGCACGACCGAGATCCTGTTGGAGCCGCTGTCGCTGTCCAACATTTTTAGCGAAGTTGAGAACTTAACGCATCTTCAAGCGCTCAATCGCAATCTGAAACTATTCATCAAAGCGCCATCCCCGGATATCGTAGTCATGGGTGATTATCGGTGGTTGCGACAGGTTTTGGTGAATTTGGTCACCACGTCGATCTATCAAATGAATGGCGGCAAGATTCAGGTGACGGCTGAAGCCGATCTGACAAGTCATCAGGCCCATATTGTGATCGAAGATGAGCGATCGCCCACCTCCTGGAGCGAACCCATTGACTTACTTAAAATGTCGGCGGATTCAGAAAAGCCCACTTCGACCGATGAGAAAACCTCGGGGCTTCCTGCGTCGTCAGGTCTGACCCTGATCATGACTCAGATCATGATGGAGAAGATGAAGGGGACGCTGTCACTGCTATCGAAAGGTCAACCGTCAGCCGAGTCGAACTTAGAGAACAGCCCAACTCCAGGTGACGCACCGCAACAGGGGATGGCAACCAACGGCACCCGCATTCAATGTTCGTTACCGCTTGCCCAGGACGCGTAGGGGCGAATGGCCATTCGCCCTTACCTCCGTTTGCCATACGCCCCTAAATCACGGTGGAAGAATGGCGTTTCTCACGAGCTTTGAACCTGCTGAATGGGCGTGAGCTTGGGATCGACGATTTTCTGCCCCTGTCCTGGAAATTTGATGGCAAGGCACATTTTCGCGCCCGCCCCAAACACATGGGTGATTTCTCCGGGGCCAAACTGCGGATGAATGACGCGATCGCCCACGGCAAAGGTCACGCCTTCGGCGATCGCCTTGGGGGACTGTTTGATCGCACCGCCCTGCCGCTTCACATCTCGAATTTGAGTGGCATAGCGGGTGGGAATGGCAGAGGGCAGGTTGCTCAGCAGCAGTTCTTTCGGCAGTTCTCCCAGGAAAAGCGAGGGACTGGCAGGTTCGCGAGACCCGTAGAGCCGACGTTCACGGGCATAGGTGAGATACAAGCGCTCTTTGGCTCGGGTGATGCCCACGTAACACAGGCGACGTTCCTCTTCGACCAGGGCCGGATCGTCGAGAGACCGATAGTTGGGAAACAATCCCTGCTCAAGCCCCACCAGAAAAACGACCGGAAATTCCAGTCCCTTGGACGAGTGCAGCGTCATCAGAGAGACTTCGTCTTTGCCTTCGTTCAGGCTATCCAGGTCGGAGGCGAGAGAGGCATTCGCCAAAAACATCATCAAGTTAGATTCTTCGTTTTCTTCCTCAAACTGAAGAACCGCATTGTATAGCTCTTGCACGTTGCCGAGACGATCGTCGGCTTCTTCCGTGCCCTGCACTTTGAGGTCGTGAACATAGCCCGAGTCTTCGAGAATGCCCTGAACGATTTCGGCGGCGGATAGGGTGTCGGCCTGTTCTTGCCATTTTTGAAGCACAGCGGCGAATTCTAACACTGACTTAGACGATCGCCCCGCCAGGGTTTTGACCGATGTCTCATCCGTGAGAATGTCCCACAGGGTCACGCCCAACTGCTGAGCCGCCATGTCGATGCGGTCGAGGGTCGTTTTGCCGATGCCGCGACGGGGGGTGTTGATGATGCGCTTGATACTGACGCTATCCGCTGGGTTGGCGATCGCCCTCAGATAGGCCAGCACATCCTTAATTTCCCGGCGATCGTAGAATCGCAGCCCCCCCACCACTGTGTAGGGAACGCTGAAGCGGGTCAACACTTCTTCCATGGCCCGAGACTGGGCATTGGTGCGATAGAGAATGGCGAAGTCTCCCCAACTCAGTTCTGGGTGTTCAGCGACGAGCGATCGCAGTGTCCCCACAACAAACTGAGCTTCGGCCACCTCATCATCTGCGCGATAGCAGTAGACCGTTTCGCCAGAGCCACGGGTGGGACGCAGCACCTTGTCAATGCGCTCGGTGTTGTTTTCAATCAGCTCGTTGGCGACCTGGAGAATGTTTTCGGTGGAGCGATAGTTTTCCTCTAGCTTCACCATTGAGCGGGTGTCATCGTCCGGCAACCCGTCTCCGAAATCCCCCTGAAAGTCCATCAGAATGGTGAAATCAGCCGCCCGAAACGAGTAGATGGACTGGTCAGCATCACCCACCACAAAGACCGAACGATAGTCCCACTGGTCAAAGGTCTTGGAGTCTGCTCCGTTGGTGACGAGGAGCCGGATCAAATCGTATTGGGTGCGGTTTGTGTCCTGATATTCGTCCACCAGAATGTGGCGAAAGCGCTTGTGCCAGTAGCCCAACACCTGCTCATTCTGCTTGAAAAGCTGGACGGGTACCCGAATCAGGTCGTCAAAGTCGAGGGCATTATTGGCGGCCAGTCCTTTCTGATATTCCAAATACACCT
>JAYKJC010000225.1:0-8208 GCA_035285885.1 Leptolyngbyaceae cyanobacterium
ACTTGATAGCAGTGTGCAAGTTGGTTAAGCACAGTTGTGAGACGGCGCGCCGCGCCGCCTCACAACTGTGCTTAACCAACTTGCACACTGCTATCAAGTGAGGGCTCATTGATGCGGATATTTGGCCGTGTGATATTCTTAATGCTGGTTTATGAGACTTCCAGGTGTGCAAGACGAATGGGCGATCGCCTCGAATCTGAGTTTAACAACCTAATCACCGCCACGGGGGCACTCCAGTCAGGCCATTTTGAATTGGCCAGTGGCCTGCATGCCAGCCGCTTCTTCCGCTGCATTAAGTTACTGGAAAATCCTCGTCAGGCAGAGTTTTTATTTGATGCTCTGGCTAACCACATCTCATCACCTGTGGATCGGGTGCTGGGTGCGAATGAGGCGGGTAGCATTCTGGCCTTTGAAGTGGCGAAGCGGTTGGGGGTGACTGTGGCGATCGCCCGTCAGAAGAACCACCGTTACCATTTGATTGATGGATTCACAATCGCCCCTGAGCAGAAAGTGCTGATTGTAGACGACATCACCACCACCGGAGGCACGGCCAAACAACTAATTGCCATTGTTCGTGAGGCAGGAGCCGACCCCGTTGGCGTCAGCTTACTCGCTACGAAAGGGCTGTTCAAGGTTGACCTGGGGGTTCCCACTCATGTCTTGATGCCCCTTGAAGGGATGGATGCCGTAGCCCCCAATGAGTGTCCGCTTTGTCAACAGGGCGTTCCACTGACGCGGGGATCAATGTAACCCACAGGTTCATTCGTCGGGGAAACCTGCGAATCTAAGTTTTGATGATGGTGTTGTGAGGGTATAGCGGCAAAACATATGACAACAACTGACCGGGCAAGTTCTCAATCCTCTGGATTTCAACCGATCGATGTCGGGGTGTTTCGAGTGCCGATGGCGGCTCCTGAAGATGTCAGTGGCCTTAAGAAGCTATTGGAACAACAGCAAATTGAGGCGAACGATATCATCGGCATCATTGCTCAAACCGAAGGCACGGGCTACGCCCGAGGCTATACGTCGCTGTGTATGCAGTTGGTCTTAGCCGAATATTTGCATCTGACTCCTCAAGAGGTGTTTGATCGCATTCCGATGATGATGATTGGCCTCTGTGGCGGGCTGATGAGTCCGCACTACACCATCTTTACCCGGCGAGCGGGTGCGCCAGGTTCCCAATCCCCGTCACCGGATAAGCGGTTGACGATCGGAGCCGCCAATACCCGCGTGTTGAAACCAGAAGAATATGGCACCTTGACTCAGATTAAGCTGGTGGCTTCTGCTGTCGCAAAGGCGATCGCCGATTCGGGCATTACCGATCTCAATGATGTCCACTGTGTCGAGGTAAAATGTCCGGCGATGACTCCGGCTCGACTAGAAGAAGCGGTCAAGCGAGGAGCCAGCGTCGTCAGCGGCAACTTGGGTCAGGCCAGTTCCTTATCCAAAGGGGCCAGTGCCTTGGGCATTGCCCTCGCCCTCGGAGAAGTGTCTGACACTCAACTTAGTGATTCAGTGATTAATAGCGATCGCACCCTCTACACCCAACGGGGATCAGTCTCCGCAGGGGGAGAACAGTCAGCCTGTCGTGTTCTCGTCATGGGAAACAGCACTCGGTCAGTCAGTCGCTACCGGGTGGGACATGGCGTGATGGCCGATCAGTTGGATACAAGCGGCATTTATCAAGCCCTCTCATCAGCAGGAGTAGAGGCGACGCACCCCCTGACTCCCGAACAGCAACAGCGCATTGTTCAGCTGTTTGTCAACTGCGGGGCAGATGCCGTGAAATCGGTGAGAGGGCGTCGGCACACGATTCACAGTGATTTTCTGTCAGGGTACAGCGGCATCGTGGCGAAGGCCGTTGCTAATGCGGTCGTCGCGTCTGTAGTGGGAGACCCGATGATTTTGGCCTCGGCAGGGAATGAGCATCAAGGCGCACCAGGCAGCAATTTGATCGCCGCCATTATCGAGGTTGAATAATTAAGGTCGAATAGTAATTGTTGTGTTCAATAAGAAAAGTCAAAATCCATGTATCTACGTCAAACCCAGGAATTGACCCATGCCGCCGCCATGATTGTGTTGCAAGGGGCGATCGCCAAAGCCGAAGAAATGCAGGTTCCTCAGTGCATCGCTGTGGTAGACACCGGGGGTAATTTACTCGCGTTTATTCGCATGGATGGGGCCAAGGTGTTGAGTCAGCTCTCGGCCACTCAGAAGGCCATCACCGCCGCATCGAGTCGAGCAAAAACGGGTGGAGTCCCGGCAGATGTCGAGACTAAGCTGGCGTTAGCTACAGGGGGACAACTCACCAATCTGAAAGGCGGGCTTCCCATTGTGATTAATGGACAAGTTGTGGGCGCAATTGGCGTTGGGTCTGGAACAGGCGACCAGGATGTAGAAGTGGGCATGGCAGGCATCGCAGCTCTAGAAGCTGCCTTGTCCAGTTAAAGCTTCTTACAGCCTGCAATCCCTCAGCAAAGATAAGAAACGCTGATGATGCCGCAGGGCATCAAAGACAGAATCGGTTTCTGCCTGCAGGCGGTAAAAATTGGGACTGATAATTAGTGCCCGGTGCAAGCACTTCAGCGTCAGATTCAATTCTCCCAGTTCTGCGTAAATGCAGGCTTGCCCATACCAGGCTTGCCCATTGTTGGAATGATGTTCGATGGCCCTTTCAAAACTTCGCAGGGCATCTTGAAGATAATTCAATTTTCTCAAGACAAGTCCCCGATGGCTCCAGGCGTAGTGGCAGTCGGGTTTGATGTTAAGTGCCATGTTAAGGTCTTCGATGGCGTCGGTATAGTCTCCGAGAGAGGCGAGGGCGATGCCTTTGTAATACCACGCCCGGTAGTTGTTATGGTGCAGGTCAATGGCGCGCTGAAAACTTTCTACGGCGTCACGATAACGCTCCAATAACAGAAAAACTCGTCCCTGGTTGTACCACACCCGGCGATCGCCCGGATCAAACGTAAGCGCTCTGTTGAAGCAAAAAATAGCCTCATCATATTGTTTCAGTTCAGCCAGGGCGAGTCCTTTACCATGCCAGGCCAGGGCTTCCTTCGGTTGGAGGGCGATCGCCTTCTCAAAACTAAACACCGCTTCTTCGTAGGCATGAATTGCATTGAGGGCGAACCCTCGTTTAGTCCAGGCTTCGGAGTGATCGGGTCGCAATTCTAGAAAACGGTCAAATTTGGTGACAGCACCTTGATACAGTCCCGCCTCCAAAAGGGAATGGGCTTGTCCAAACCAGGTGTTTGCGTCTTGAGACTGAGTCATAGGTATGGCCTGTAGACACCCATTCAATCATTGTGAACCAGTTTTTTGAATCTCGGATGGTCATGCAAGCTCGCGAAATCTGGATCCGTTTGTACAATCACCCGATACAAGTATGGACTGAGCACAAATGTGCGGTAGAGGCTGTTGAGAGATTCTTCTAACCGTCCTTGGAGGGCAAACACTCGGGCTTTGCCAAACCAGGCGCTGGGGTTATGGGATTCATGGTCAAGGGCGCGGTCAAAACTGACGATCGCTTCGTCAAAACGTTTGAGTCGAGTTAAGGTCACCCCCCGATAGCTCCAAGCATAGTGACAGTCGGGCTTAATTTCAACGGTCATGTTTAGATTTTCTAGAGCCGCCCGATATCGATGGAGGGCTCCGAGGGCCACCGCTCGGTTAAACCAGGCGCGATGATCATCCGGTCGCAGGGCGATCGCCCGATCAAAACTGCTAATGGCTTCTTTTGAGAGTTCAAGACGATTGAAGGCCGTGCCCTGGTTGTACCACAACTGACCGTCATTGGGGTCAATCTTGAGGGCTTCTCGAAAGCAGGCGATCGCCTGTTCGTAGCGAGCGAGCTTCGCCCAACACAATCCTTTTCCGTGGAGTGCCCGTGCATGTTTCGGAAATTGCTTAAGCGCTTCTTCAAAACTGGCGATCGCCTCTTTCGTTTGCCCCAGACCATAATGGGCATAGCCTTTGTTGGTCCACAAGTCACTATCGTAGGGAGCCGCTTCAATCGCTTTCTCCATTCGAGCAATGGTATCGCGATAGTGAGTATGGCTACCTAGAGAAGTGGAACTGCCTAGAGGAGTAGAAGACGAAGGGGAGTTAAACGCCGACTGATTCTGAACCATGACAGGAGTGCCATCCGAGACATTCGGATGCCGTGGCTGGACATATAGCGCGATGCGCGTTGTTTAAGGGCAGGTGTGTGGGGCTCAGTAAGCCCCACACACCTGGTTTTGGGCTTAACGCGGTTGCAGACCGCTATATTGCATTCAGTGTTCCCGTTTATACAGAGGGTCTAACCCCTCAAACTCCGTTCAGATGCATTCAAAAATTTTGGATTACCAATGACTGACTATAGGGGCGTACGTCGTACGTCCTATAGAAATCATTCATCGAATCAGCAACGCCCATTTTTGTAGGGAATGGGCGTTGCCCGCCACCACACACATGCATTAGCCCTATTTCACGGACTGCAAACACGATTCCAGAAACTCCATGCTCTCCCCCCAGGCTTTATCGGTCACCGCAGAATCGTAGCGATAGCCGTCATCTCGCATGAAGGTGTGGTTGGCTTCATACACCAGAGAACGGTGCTGAATGTTGGCCTGATCAAGGGCATGCAGAATGGTGTGGCGTCCCTCAGGGGGAACATGGGGGTCTAGCGTCCCGAAAATCGTCAGCACGTCTGCGGTGATGTCAGGAATGCGGGACAGCGTGTCTGCTTCTCCCCGTCCGAGTTTGCCATTGTGAATGCCCGTAGGGTAGCAACAGACAGCAGCCTTAATGGTGGAATGCAATGCCGCCGCACGAAACGCGAGGTGACCGCCAATGCAAAATCCAAACGAGGCGATCGCCCCCACCTGAACCCGAGGCTCTGCCTGCAACCACTCCAATACAGCAGTCGCATCCGCGTCATACTCTGCGATCGCCGTTCGACGTGCCGCATCATTGCCTCTCATGCGCCCCAGATCATTGGGCTCGATGATGGTGCCGACGGGCTCAACACGGTGAAAGATTTCTGGTGCAGCTACCACATATCCATATCCGGCCAGGCGATCGGCCAAAAGAGTAATGGGACGCCCCAGTTGATAAATGTCGGAATAAAACAGCACTCCCGGATAGTGGCCTTCTGGCTCAGGTTCTGCGACGTAAACTCGCATGAGGCTATCATCCACGGTCAACCCAATATTTCGACGAGTGATTTGCACGGCAATCTCCTTTTGATGAATCGCTTTAATGCGGCGTGTCGCGCGCCCAACAGCCTCTTTTCTTCGTTGCATATTAGAAAAGTTTGCCAAGTCGTAACGTAACTCGTAGAACAATTGAGTTCCCTATCTTAAATGATGTTTTACTCCTGGTTATGAGTTAGGGTATTGGGGTTGGTTTATTCATATTGCACTCAGGCTACTCATTGACATGACTGTCTACGTCTATGCATTTTTACGTCGTCCTACAGTTGCGTTGACGTTGCCGCCTGGAATCAATTCATCTGTTGAGATAGCGTGTGTTGGAGACATTGCAGCAATTACTGAATCGGGGATTGCAATCGAGGCATTGCAATCTGATGATGCTAATTTGATGCAAGCCATTGTGGCCCATGATCGGGTTCTCCGAGCCATTTTTGAGCAAACAGCCATCTTACCCCTAAGATTCGGAACCTGTTTTGTGAGTGGCGATCGCCTGATGGAGCATCTTCATCAACACGCGTCTACCTACCTCACATCGTTGGAAGATTTGTCGGGTAAAGCTGAATACATGCTGAAAGCGATCCCATTGGAGTTGGAAACACCACCGATCGATCAAGAAACGAAGGGGAAAGCTTACTTGTTAGAGAAGAAGCGTCAGTATCAGGCTCAATCCTCGTATCAACAACAGCAGAGGGACGAATTGGATGACTTGCTCCACCTGATTGATCAAGCCTATCCCTACGTTTTTGCCGCCAGTGATGATTCTGAAGTGAAAAAAATCAATATTCTGCATAGCCGCAAAGAAGAAGATTCTCTGCTGCAAACCTATTTACAGTGGCGCGATCGCTATCAATCCTGGGATCTTCACCTCAGCGAAGCCTTACCGCCCTATCACTTTATTTCCGACGTTTAGTCTCGCTCTAGCGTGACAAAGTTCAGTTGGTAAAACGATGCGTTACGGCATCAACACCCCTCAGTACTGGAGTTTAGACATGAAGCGCCATATGGAGTAGGGGCAAGGCAATGCCTTGCCCCTACCAGTAGCGTAAAGTGCACTTAGTCTAAACTCCAACTCAGTAGCAATATCGGCCCCGCTGAGGCGTCCGGTTTTCTTCTGCCTTGCGCAGAGCTCCAATGAGCGTGGAGACGAAGATGCACCGACGCAGTCGGCTTTGTCCCTCCACTCGCACGGTCACTCGCCCAAGCTGACCACTCACATGGCCTTTGGAGTTGAATTGCACTTCGTAAAATCCGTCCTCTTCCCGTATTGTCGTCTCATCGACATCAATCTGAACGCCATTGGGCAAGGGTGTCCAATAAGCATCGACGGGAAGCGTGGTCGTGGGGTGAGTAGAAAACTGACCTTGTCCATCCACGTTTTGAAAACTGGTTTGCCAGTTCAGGTGATGGATCTTGGCATCATGCTGGGCTTGCCGAATCGCCTGATAGAGCTGATTCTGGGCAGTGTTTAGACGACGCTGATTATGAAACCGAACCCATCCAGGAGCGGCGATCGCCACCACAATTCCGATAATCGCAAGAACTACTAGCATTTCAAGGAGAGTAAATCCAGTCGTGGGCGATCGCCCACTCTCATAGCGATGCTGGCCGAACCTCACACGGGTGAGCCAGCCCGACAATTGTTTTTCATCACGCATTTTCGTTTCCTGCACCCTGTCATCTTCGGCAGTGCCGACTTCAGAAGTGCTTTGAATAGGGGACGCTAAGCACGACTTCCCTACCCAAAGCATTCCGAGATCAAGCAACAGCTCATCCTCATCAGCTTCGACAAAAGTGCTTCATCTGACCATCGAATGATCACGGAATTGCGACAGAGGCCAACAGCCGTTTAATAATGTCGGGACTTTTCTCTGTACCGCCAGCAATCAAACGATGCGATAACACGTGTGGAGCTAGAAACTTCACATCATCAGGGGTTGCGTACTCTCGTCCTTCTAGAAAGGCCAACGCCTGGGCGGTTCGATACAGGGCAACGGTTCCCCGTGGGCTAACCCCCAAGGTCACGGCAGCATCCTCGCGAGTCGCTCGGACAAGAGCCAGAATGTATTGCTGGAGAACAGATTCAACCCGAACCTCACTACACCGTTTCCGTAAAAGCCGAACCTCATCTAGCGACACACAGGGCTGTAGCGATTCTGGCGCAACTTGGTCATGCAACCGTTGCAGCATCTGAAGTTCTTCATCTTCTGTGGGATAGCCCAAACTGAGCGACAGTGCAAACCGATCCATCTGGGCTTCAGGCAGCATAAACGTTCCCTGATATTCCACGGGATTCTGGGTCGCGACCACAAAGAAAGGATTGGGAACCGTCCGCGACACCCCATCGATCGTGACCTGCTTTTCTTCCATCACTTCTAACAGCGCCGATTGAGTCCGAGGTGTGGCCCGATTGATTTCATCAGCCAAGAGAATATTTGCGAACACTGGCCCCAGAAGAAATTCAAATTCACCCGATTGAGGATTCCAAATATTGGTTCCGGTCACATCGGTCGGCAGCAGATCAGGAGTACACTGCACCCGCTTGAACTCACCATCAATCGAGCGGGCCAGAGATTTGGCCAGCAGCGTCTTACCAACTCCCGGAACATCTTCAAGCAGCACATGGCCACCGGAAAACAGTGCCGTGAGGACGAGACGAATGGCATTATCTTTTCCAACGATGGTTTGACTGAGATTTTTTTTGAGACGTTCAATGCTGTCGCGCATAGTTCGTGATGTACTTTCTAAACGGCTGTTGATAGCGACCCAATGCAGTTCCCGAATATTCAAGAAAGATGACACTGCTGATCATGCATCCCAATACGAGCGATTCTTCTTGACTTCCTCTAATGAGAGTTCCACAAATGGGGGGTAATGCAGCAATGGGCGACTAAATTCGACTAAAAAAGGCGAACTGCTCAGCAGCACGCCTTCGTTAAGAGTCACCATACAATACGCCATACAATAAGAGTCGCGATGCAAAACTCAAATCACGACAGAAAAGCGAACCCAC
>JAYKJC010000226.1:0-9805 GCA_035285885.1 Leptolyngbyaceae cyanobacterium
ACTCAACACTAACTAGACTCAACACTAACTAGAATTGACCTGTTAACTCTTCAGAATGGGGAGGCTTCCATGCACCCAGCAGAACACTCCCCTCCATCAACATTCAAGTCCCAGGACAACTGTCCACTCATGCCCCGCCGAGTGGACTGGCCGATGCCAGTTCATTTTCCTGCCCTGAGAGACACGGATGTTCATCTATGGCGAGCCTCCCTATCCGATGATGCACTGCAACGGGAAGATTACGAATCGATAGTGTCGTCGGATGAGCGACAACGGGCGGCTCGACTCAAATTTGAGCATCTCCAACATCGCTTCATCATCGGACGGGGCATTCTGAGAAAGCTGCTTGGGCACTATTTGGCGATCGCCCCAGACCGCCTCCAGTTCACCTATGGTCGTTATGGAAAGCCTGCTTTAGACACCACACAGCATCCCATTCGTCTGAGCTTTAACGTGTCCCACTCCCATACGATGGCGTTGTTTGCCTTTTGTCGGCAGGGGGCCATTGGCGTTGATATTGAGCATATTGGGCGATCGCCAGATGTCCTGGCCTTATCCCAACGTTTTTTTACCCCACGAGAACATCAATTCATCCGCTCCTCTCCATCAGAACAAGCCGTTCTCAATTTTTTCCGCCTCTGGACGTGTAAAGAGGCGTACCTCAAAGCAACCGGAGAAGGACTGTCAGGACTCCAGACCGTTGAAGTCGATTGCCCATTCAATCCAACCGATGACACCATCCGCTTTCTCCAGTGCTCAACAACAGCGCGAGATGCTGGGTCATATGCCTGGGAAGCAGCTCAATGCTGGCCCGATACAGAATATGTGGGGGCGATCGCCCTGGGCAGCATCGAAACGGGAACCGTCGCAATAAAACGCATGGGAAAACCCAGCCCACAACGATTGTCCTCAGTTCCAACGCTGGACACTCTTCAAACCTTTACCTATCCACCAACGGGAGATATCCGACTGAACCAATAGTGATCTTGATGTGTGTCACCGTTCTCTCTATTATCATCAGGCAGAACAAAGGATCTACAAGTCCCTGAAACTGGCTTCGGCTCACGTTAAATGCAAAATTGTTCGACTTGAGACGGCTTTTTTGAGACGGCTCTTGTTTGAGCTGCATCGGCTGAAGCGCATCGGCTTTGATGCTCTGGAGCCAGTTCAATGCCCTAAAACAGCAGAGATTGTTGTGAAGACTGGCTCGATTATCTGCCCTCCCCATATCTAGCGTACATACTTCAAATCCTTTGCCATCAAGGATTTGAGGAATCCTTGATACATCGTTGACTTTTGAAGAAAACCCTAAATTCCCATCTGTCGCCCGCTTATCATCCGGATGACAAGAATCGTGCAGCGCAGGGAGTGGAGGGTGCGAAGGGGGGTGCGACTCTCTTTTTCGAAAGAAGGTCGTCAATGTGAGATTTTATCGAGCGGAGCTGCTATCTCAAGACGCCTTCCAGATGCTCAGCTCATCTAACAGGTGAATTTTTAGAAATCTAGCATCGCTCCATTCAAGAGGAACTTTACATTTCTTCGCATTGTTTCAGTTGGGGCGATCGCCCCAAAAAAATACCTCTAACCCTTGCTATCAAAGGACTTTAGCGCTATAGTGCAGATGATGGTGGATATACGTTACTTAACGCTACGCATGGGGTAAACACAACATATAGCGTTTGGCCTTGCAAAGTACGCCTCCGATGCGCTAAAAATGTGCCATACACTTTCAGCCCTCTCCAAAGCCATGTCTGACACCATCCGTGAATATCTTCAAGCAATCGGAAAACATCAGCTTCTCTCTCACAGCGAAGAAATCGACCTTGCCCAGCAAGTTCAATCTTGGCTCGCCTGTGGCAGCTCTTGCTCAGTTGATGTTAAGAGAAAAGGTCTAAAGGCGAAAAAACGTCTCATCGAATCCAACTTGCGTTTGGTGGTGAGCATCGCCAAAAAATACACCAATCGAGGAATGGAACTGCTGGATTTGATCCAGGAAGGAACCATTGGATTGGATCGTGCCGTTGAAAAATTCGACCCCACAAAAGGCTTTAAATTTTCCACCTACGCTACATGGTGGATTCGCCAAGCCATTACGCGATCGCTCTCTCAACATGCGCGCACCATTCGCCTCCCTGTTCATATCGTCGAAAAGCTGAACAAAATTAAGCGATGCCGCAGTGAGCTAACCCAAGAGTTGGGTCGAGTTCCCACATTAGATGAATTGGCCGTTGCTGTCGAAATGACTCCCGAAAAAATTCGACGACTGCTTCAGCAAGCCACACACTGCACAAGTCTAGATACCCTCGTAGGGAAAGCCGAAGACACTCGTTTGCTAGACTTAATTGCTGACGTTAACTCTCTTCAGCAAGTTGAGCTGAGAGAAATCCGTGATCAGCTCACGACCATTTTTGCAACCAGTAACTTGACTGACCGAGAGCGCGCCTGCGTCGAGTTACGGTTTGGACTTGATCGAGGCAAGCCTCGCAGTCTCGATGAAGTTGCAAAGACTCTCGCCCCAATGATTGGTCGAGCCCACATCAGTCGAGAACGAGTCCGCCAAATTCAGTCAAAAGCCATGCGCAAGCTCCAAGCGCAAGTCGCCAAAAACTGTTAGCCATCGGTTCTGTTCAGACGTGCATTGACCCTTGAGACAGGGAAAGAATCTGAACAACCTAAGATTCATCCACCGTATTTCTTACAGTAAAGAAAAAGTAAGGAATGTGTGCTTGAGCAACAAACTCTTCTTGTAAAGAATGAGTTGAAGTTTCGTCGCATTTCATGAGCTGCACTAGAAGGTTTTGGTGTCTAGAATGCTCTAGTGTGAGGGGTTCTGAGCAATTAAAATCCTAAGAACTCCCAACTTTAAGACGATGGACAGAGAGGCGATGGCCTGTAAAACTATTGGTAGAGGTGTGGGATTCACATTCCATCTGAAGTTGGATATTACGCGGATTTAACTTTTTGTGGAGTAACCTTATTGTTCAAACATCCTTAATTCAAGTAGCATAGAGACATGCTTTGGAGTCATCCTTCCTATCTCATAACGGTTTGAAGGAGTAAGCGCTCCATGGGCTAATGGGTGCATCACGAATTAATGATTGCTTTCTCGAAAACCACAACCATCAATTAGTAAGGAAACCTCCCCTCCTTGAAGTAGTAGGGGTTGTTTTTGTTATTTATAGCTCCAAGTACTGACTAGACAAATCGTTGTCTAGGAAAGTGGTGCAAAGCGCTGCTTTCTCAGAGAGTTATGTCCTGATCAACTTTGTGGTGTGTAAATGAGGCAGTTTTTCCATTGGCTCATGCCTAATTGATTGATTGAGATCAAACGTATAAATTTATCCCAGTGTGACCAGAATCAGTTGATTTGGTGTTGTAGATCTGGGCATGAAGACACTTACCCAGCCTAAAATCACATTCATAACTTTATGCTGTGCGGAAAGCAGAGGAAAGCTTGTGATTGGCTACATAGAGTTTCGACTCACACCGGGCACAGAATCGTTGCATTGATGCTGCTTTATAGCTTGTTTTGCACGTAAGGCTCAGGGAGAGGCTCATGATTCAGTGTCTTTAATAAGGGGCAAAGTTAGTATGAACACTGTCATGGTTGCAAAGGATCTACCAAAAAATTTCCCAGATGATGCAAGACAACGCAGAGCAATATCGCGATTAAGTCACTCCCAACGTGACATTGCACAAGCCCAGGAAATTATCTATCAGCATTTGCTTTCTGCTGTACAAGGCAGTTCCCCAGAAGATGTTCTAGAGGAATTCAAGCACTTATTCATTCAGCACATCAACACAGCAAGTTCAGCACTCTTGCCAGCGCTGTATGAGATTGTATTTGCAAATAATGAGCGAGAATTCAGACACACGCTGAAGCGTTCTTGCTACATCCTGATCAACAATTGGGACATCAGTCGTAACCATGATTCAATTCAGAAGCTAATCCAGCTTTTTTCTGATGAAACTTTGAGCAGGGAAGCACAAGCCCCCATTATCAGACGGCTGCGTTCTTGGGTGAGGGGCTTTGTCGAGAGCCAAGATTTTGAAGAGCTGCGGTTGTTTGCATCGCGCTATGATCAAGAAACGATTACTCACTGGAGTAATCGATATGCATCCTATCTGTTGGTTCCCCAATACATTAACTTAGAGAACTCGGTCGAACAACGAGAAGCGGCACGAGCGCTGTCTCAAAAGCTGAAAGAAAAATTCAAGTTCGATTTAGCGTTTTACACGGTTTTGTCAGAAGGCGCTCACGCATCGAAAAGACAGGTGAAGAACCCAACGTATCTGGGTGATGAGAGCTTGCGCTTAATCAAAACCGTGATTGCCCGACAAGGTGCGTTTAGCTATGCAAACCTGGCGAATATCTTTCGTCAACAAACACAAAATCTTGACTACCGATCCTTTAAGGCAAGCTTAAAGCACTACCTCATATACTCCTTGGGAACGAGTAAATTTGTTCAAAAATTTGATACTCAACTTACAGATAAACTGGCGCATTTGTATCTTGTTCATGAAGATAAGCCCGTAGACGACGCTCTCATATTGAGAACGTCAAATCGTGTGGTGGACTTCTTAACAACTGAAGATCATGAGTCGCCATCTCCTCTATTCTTGATGCTGTTATCCCAGGGCAATCCGCTGACTCTGGTAACGATGCTTCTGAAAATCGTATTGATGTGTCGCTATGTTCGCACTCACTTAGAAGCAAGGATTGCTGAACTGATTCGATATTACGAAAAGTATTCTGAAGAAGACTGCAAATGGGTCGTTAGCTTCTTCGAAATCTTTAACATCGTGATGACCATTCACATAGAAAGCACAGAATATACGTTAGTTGAAATGCGAAATTCTTCATCGTTGCCTAATGATGGAGCCGTTAAACGTTCGATGGAGCAATACCGCATTTTCTCTCAGCGTCGCCTTCTGAGCCAATTTGATGATTTTGAATCGTCTGCCGAACAAGAGTTGTTCGATGATGATTATGATGGATGACTTGCAGAATCCTCTACAGGGTTCGCACACAGAGTTACCGCTGTAGCGTAAGGGCATGTTTTGGTGTGCGCGCACAACAGTACTCTCTGCGGCCTAGCTTAACTATGGCCTGCCTCGTCTGATGCTGTCAGATTTGAGAGTTGACAGATTTGAGAGTTCTAAAGGACTTGATAGTTGATAATTCTGGCAAAGCCGCTGGGGTCAAGACTCGCACCACCCACTAAAGCCCCATCAATCTCAGGTTGAGCCATGATTTCATCAATATTCCCAGGTTTTACGGACCCGCCATACTGGATAGGTACATCCGCATTCTCCAATTTGCTGCGAATCAAACCAATCACGCGATTTGCTTCTTTGGATTCGCACGTATCGCCTGTTCCAATGGCCCATATGGGTTCATAGGCAATCACTAGCCTGGATTGGTCGATGCCTGCCAAGTCGTGTTCAAGTTGGCTGAAGATATGATTTTCGGTCTCTCCTCCGTCGCGTTGCTCTTTTGTTTCACCGACACAGAGAATGGGAACTAGACCATTGGCCTGAGCTGCTTTCAAGCGCAAGTTAACGGTTTCATCGGTTTCGCCAAAATATTGACGACGTTCGCTATGTCCGACAACCACGTACCTTACACCAAATTCCTTGAGCATCGGCCCGGAGACTTCTCCGGTATAGGCTCCTGAATCTTCCCAGTGAACGTTCTGCGCGCCAAGCTTGACTCGACTACCGTGCAGGCTCTTGGAGAGCATAGGAAGCGCCGTAAATGGGACGCATAAAACAGCCTCTCGGTTGTCGGGTGTTTCTGCTAGCTCGGGCAAGAACCCTTGCAGAAACTCTAACGACTCTGCTTGAGTCTTATGCATTTTCCAATTTCCGGCAATGATGATGTTGCGCACAGGCGATCGCTTTGAACTCACTATTAAGGTTAACGATGTAGGAGAGATTACATCCCGATGAGCATCCTATCGTTTAAGAGTCACCGAATCAATGGGTGATTTTTGCTTTTCATGCAAGTCTCCTAGAGTGATGCGGCGTCGAAGGTATTGCACTGTTGGATGCTGCCGGATTCGAGTCCAGTCCTAAACCATTGAACCCGCTGCTCTGAGGTTCCGTGAGTAAATGAATCAGGAGTCACATATCCTCGGGCCTGCCGCTGGAGGCGATCGTCACCGATGGCACTTGCCGCAGTTAACGCTTCTTCAATATCTCCATCTTCTAAAATCTGTCGGGCTTTGTCTGCGTGGTGAGCCCAAATACCTGCAAAACAGTCAGCCTGAAGCTCAAGCCGAACAGACAGTTGGTTCGCTTCTACTTCGCCCACTTGGCGTTGAATTTGTCGAACCTGATCGGAGATGCCTGTAAGGTTTTGTACATGATGACCCACTTCATGAGCAATCACGTATGCCTGGGCAAAGTCACCTGGAGCCTGGTGTCGAGTCTTGAGGTCTTCGTAGAAGCTCAGGTCAATATATACCTTCTCGTCAGCTGGACAGTAAAAGGGGCCGACCGCAGCTTCCGCAAAGCCGCAGGCAGAGTTGACAGCGCCAGAAAATAGAACGAGTGTAGGCTCTCGATAGTCTCCCCCCAACTGCTGAAAGATTGGGTTCCAGGTGTCTTCTGTATCTGCTAACACGACTGAAACGAAGTCTGCAAGCTGATCGTCTTCGGGGGAAGAGGGTCTGGGTTGAGACGGGGCAGGTTGCTGGTTGATCGGCGACGTTTGGTTCAAAATGACGGTAGGGTCACCGCCGAGCAACATTACAATTAAGGCGAGTACAAGAACCCCAATGCCTCCGCCTGCTGCAACGGTACGGCCCGTTCCTGTACCTCGACGGTCTTCAACATTGCTACTTCTACGCCCCATTTGCCAACGCATTTTGACGAACCTCCCGATAGATAGATTTGAGTAACGATTGGTCTGTCAACGTTAGTCATGAGGGTCAGTCCCTCAAGGATTGCCTCTCGTTCCTAAGGTTGACGCGCACTAGAGCAGGCGAAAACGTAAGTCGGCCACTGTCCACGCTAATTGTGATAGACGAAAATTGATAATCATAAAACATCGCGCAAATTTTAAGCTTTTGTTCTGGCTGTTGCTCTGGGGCAGATTGCTTTAAACCCACGTATGGGTTCTCGTAAGAGTGCAACGTTGTGGGCGATAGGTTCAGAAGGTTTTCATAGAGTCAACGAAATTCGGTACTCTGGAAGGAGTAGAAATTTTAAAACTTTACTTTAAGAGAGAGCGATCGCCTTGTCTGCTGTCCGTGTTCGTCAACATGTCAATCCCCTGAGTCGCAAGCATCAACGCACGATTGAGCCTCCTCATTGGCCCACTGTTTATGCCAACCCCTCTGCTCCCCTTCATTTAGATATTGGCAGTGCGCATGGTCAGTTTTTGTTTCAAATGGCTCCTCAGCATCCGAGCTGGAATTTTTTGGGGATCGAAATTCGTGAGCCGCTTGTCTATCAAGCGCTCGAAAAACGAGATGAGTTGGGCTTGACCAACCTTCACTTCATAATTTGCAACGCCAACACTGCACTGACTCCGCTGTTAGAGTCTTTGCCGAGGGGGATGTTGCAACGAGTCAGTATTTTCTTCCCTGACCCGTGGTTTAAGCGACGCCATCAAAAGCGGCGAGTCGTCCAGCCTGAGCTTGTTACGGATTTAGCACGGGTGATGCCTGAAGGAGCGACGATATTCCTGCAATCCGATGTCGAAGGGGTGGCGATCGCCATGTGTCAGCAGTTTTCAGCTCACGAAGCTTTTTCACGAACGGATAATCACTGGTTAGCCGAAAATCCCATCGGTGTGTCAACGGAAAGAGAAGACATGACCCTTGAGAAAGGTTTGCCCGTGTACCGTGCTATGTTTGTCAAAAATTGCGCGACGCCATGATTATTCCAGAACCGCACTACCCTCTGATTACCGTTTCTTTTACCTATCGGGGGTGTCGAATTCAGATTGAGCGTGATTTCTTTGAAGGCCATGAAATCTATGCTGCCTGGGTCGATCACTCGACTGGCTTTGCGCTGGCGGACTCGTTTGCGGCCACACGGGAAGAAGCTGTCCGAACTGCAAAAACGTGGGTTGACCAGCGCTTTACAGAAGCTTAGGCCATCATTTGGGTTAACGGTTCAAGATACTGATTCTACGGTAACCACTGAGGCCGTAACCCCTCATCTGAAATGACATCAGGCTCTGTCTGGAGAGGATTACCATCTTCGCCTGGAACGATAGGGAAAAACCACAGCTGTCCCGATTCGATGGGCCGACCATCATTACTGCGTAAAACGGAAGAGTCTGTGGGAGACTGGGCTGCAATAATTTGGTCAAACAAGATGCCCAGCCCGTCCGGCGCAACGTCCATCTGGATGTCTTGCTGAATGGGTAGTACGAGCAGATCCGTACGCTCTTGAGTCTTCAGGTTAATGGCTGAGAGATACGGCTGTTCAGCATAAACATCCCCTGGCAACAGTTCAGTCAACAGGCAATACAAGAAAGTTCCTGTTGGATCAAACTCAGCCTTGAGAATCGAACCCGTGGTTTCTAGCAGTTCTGTTTCTTCTCCTCGATTGGTTACCAGGAAGAGCGATCGCGTCGGCTCTACGGGGTCACGATTAAATTGAACGGTTGCGACCGCAGACCCATCGCGGGCAAAATTGAGCACCAACCCATATTGAGGCAAAAAATCAAGGGGCTTCGTTTCATCGACCTCTTCGCCTTGCGCATCTGCCGGATCGAGTGAAAAGATCGCCATCCCCTCTCCCTGCAAGTAGGCAATGGCTTGACTGTCTGGAGTAATCAGAAAATCACCGCCAGGTTCGGTGGGCAGTGGCTCCGGTTCCTGCCCCGATCGCAGCACCCAAAGACCAAAGTCAGCTGGGTTTTGGCGATTGACGCGATAGACAACAATGGTTTGTCCGTCGGGAGATAAATCGAACTTCAGATTTTGATAGTCATCGCTATCGAGAACAAGCTTCGTTTCTCCCTCCGCTGGAATATCGGCTGGCGATTCAGGAGAAGATATCGCGGATGAATTGACCAGGGCTGGCTCTGGCGGATTGACTTGAATCCCTGTGGACACAACGTAAAGTTGCTGATTGAACAGTCCCTGTTCTTGAGAGACGCGATCGGTCGCCGAGAACAACACGCGATCGCCCTTGGGATAAGGTTCGTAATCGTTGACGACGAGTGTTTCTGGCGTGAGAATTCGCTTTTCCCGCTGAGTCAGATTGCGAAGCACTAGCCGCCCTTCTTCTTCACCCGTGGTTCCCAAATAAATAAAGGCGCGATCGCGCGTCTGAAATGTGCCTTGAAAGGGCTTGAGTGGAACCTGGTCGGTTTGATTATCACTAAATCGATCAAAGGCAGAGTCCAGGGTAAGTTCAAACTCAAATCCGTAGGGAGCAGGTGAATTTAAGGTGTAGGCCATCCGCCGACCCGCCCAACTAAAGCGCCCAGGAATCGGCTCGCGCTCATCCTCAGATATCAACGCTTCGAGGACAAAATTTTCTTCAACCGACGCTTCATTCATCGGGCGGGTGAAGTTGATGATCAACGCATTATCATCAGCCCCAATTTGTTTGTCTTGCCAACTAAAGGCGCGGACTTGCGGTGCGGTGCGATCGCCCACCGCAACCAGCAGCACAATCACAAAAGTGAGAATGGCCATTGCTGTGAGCGCAACACGATCAAGGGGCTGCTTTAACCGATGACGAAAGTGGGAATGATAAACCATGCAGATTCAGAGCATGCAGATTCAAGTGTGAAAGAAACGCTTTTGGATAAAGCATTACGCAGTACGACGAATTA
>JAYKJC010000227.1:0-3553 GCA_035285885.1 Leptolyngbyaceae cyanobacterium
TGATTTTGGTGTGGCTATCGACCTATGCTTTTCGGGCCGTGACGAAGAACATGACCTACAACCAGCAACTCAAGGACTACGAAGACGCTGTGTTGCAAAAGCGCCTGGATGAGATGAGTCCTGAAGAGCTGGCCCGACTGCAAGCAGAGATTGAGCAAGAAAAACAAGAGAAATCGAAGCAATCCGCTGAACGCTCTTGATCGGGGCGATCGCCCTCTTCGATCGCCCTCTTCGATCGCTACCTTTATTATTCTCAATTATTATTCTCAAATGGATAGCGCTATGCGCATTGGTTAAAAACAGATGGGTGGGGCGCGCTACGCCTCACCCATCTGTTTTTGTGCTTAACGCGGTTGCAAGCAGCGATCGATCTCAAAATGAAACAAAATTCGTGATGCGTTGCGGTCTCAATAGCGGTAAGCTGATGAGGTTTCGTGCTTGCATGTGAGCACGTTGGCGATCGCCCGTCAGGTCGAAGTTCTACTGAATTAAGTTCGGTGGGCAGTGCCCACCCTACGCCTCTGGTTTAAGAGAGGATTGACTTGAGTGGCGGCGATCGCACTGTCAATGAATGGTGAAGTGGAGAAAACGGTTGAGCAGACAAGCAGTTTCAGCGTGCATGGACGCGTTGCGCGATCGCGGCCAGTGTGCGCTCATTCCCTACATTACAGCGGGTGACCCAGATCTGGAGACGACGGCTAAAGCCTTAAAGGTGCTGGATCAGAATGGAGCCGATTTGATTGAGCTGGGGGTGCCCTACTCCGATCCCCTTGCTGATGGCCCGGTGATTCAAGCTGCATCGACGCGATCGCTCTCCCGTGGCACTCGGCTCGAAGCTGTGCTCGACATGCTCAAGCCCATTGAACCCGAACTGACCACGCCCATCATTCTATTCAGCTATTACAACCCCATTCTTAATCGGGGAATTGAGTCCTTCTTAAAGAGCATTGCGGATGCAGGCGTCAAGGGACTGGTCGTTCCCGATTTGCCCCTCGAAGAAGCCGAGACGCTGCTGGTTCCGGCCAAAGACTACGGTGTGGAGCTGACGCTGCTGGTCGCACCGACGAGTCCCAAGGAGCGGATTGAGGCGATCGCCCAAAAATCCCAGGGATTCATCTATCTCGTCAGCGTCACAGGCGTCACGGGAATGCGGACAGAATTGGGGAACCGAGTACAAGACCTGCTGATGGATTTGAATAGCGTGACGGACAAGGCCATCGGCGTCGGCTTCGGCATTTCTCAACCCGGACACGCCCAACAGGTGATGGAATGGGGAGCGGATGCCGTCATCGTGGGCAGCGCCTTTGTGAAACGACTGGCGGAGGGTGACCCCAGTGATGGACTGGCCTCTATCGGGACGTTTTGCCGCAGCCTAAAGGCGGCTATCTTAGACTCCTAAGCACCCGAACGAAACGGACTCTCCGTAAGGACAAAGCATCTGGGTAGAAACTTATTAAACAGTTGGATCATCTTGCCCAGATGCTTCGCCTCTACAGGCTATAACTCCCGTCGTCCTTCCAGGGCGCGGGCTAGCGTCACCTCGTCGGCATATTCAAGGTCGCCACCGATGGGTAGCCCAAAGGCAATCCGAGTGACTTTGGTAAATGGCTTCAGCGACTGCCCCACATACATGGTCGTCGTCTCCCCTTCCACACTGGGACTAATGGCGAGGATGACTTCTTCGATCGGTTCCTCACTCACGCGACGCACCAGTTGGGTGATGGTGAGCTGTTCTGGCCCGATGCCATCCATGGGAGAAATGACGCCCCCCAGCACGTGATAGAGCCCCTTATATTCACGGGTTTTCTCCAGGGCAATCACGTCTCTAGAATCCACAACGACGCAGAGGGTGGTGCGATCGCGATTTTGCGATCGACAGATTTCGCAGACCGGGTCAGCCGAGAGATGAAAGCACTTTGAGCAGTACCCCACCTGCTGCTTCGCCTCAAGCAGCGCCTGAGCCAGCGCCTGAATTTCTTCATCCGGACGCTTTAGCACGTGCAGCGCCAGCCGCTGAGCCGATTTTGGCCCAATGCCGGGGAGTCGCTGAAACTGTTCAATCAGTCGAGCCAGGGGACGAGTATAAACGAGGAGCCTCCTTAGGGATGAAGCACGAACGGAACAATTCAGAAGTCCCGCTATTGTAATGCAGCGCTGCGGATGTTTGGGCGACTCTTTAGAGAAGTTCTTGGATAATGCATAGCCCCACATAAGTTCGAGACATAGCAAAGGGACTTGTAAAATCGACCCGTCTCAATCACGCGACTTGGCAAAGTTTAAGAAGAAAAGAGGGTTTTGGGCACGCGTTGTGTGTGTTTAGCGTTCTCTAATTTCTGGTTCCCTGACTCTGGCAGGGAACCGCTGCGAGAGCCTCTGGCTCCAATTTGAACGGGAGCCAGAGGCTCTCGCGGGCATTCCCAGCGAGACGCTGGGAACAAGGAAGAGGCTAAACAAGTACCGCGCGTTGCGCGCCCAAAACCCTCTTTTCTTCGTTGCAATTGGAGAATGTCATTGCTGCTACCGTGCTTAACAAGTCTGCAAACCGCTATAAAACTGATGCACACAAAACTGATGCACACGAGTCAAACTCGCCGCTCTAAATCTGTTCTCTAGAATAGGCTGACGCCTTCTGATGTCTTAGATCCATCTGAATTCTTTCGCCAACTACCACATTTAGCTGGTCGCCAATCAACATAATCAGAGAGCTGATATAGAGCCACAGCATCAGGATAATCACCGCTCCAACGGCTCCATACACCCGATTGTAGTTGCCATATTGAGACACATAGAGGCGAAATCCCCACGACATCACCGCCCATGAGGCAGCGGCAAGAACAGCCCCAGGGAAAATGGGTTTTCCGGGACTGGGGCGACTCGGGCCAAATCGATAAATGAACGCAAAGACGGAGGACATAATCAGCAAGACCAGGGGCCAGGTCATGGCCTGAAACAGCACCAAGCCAAACTGTTCCAGCAGGTCTCGCTGCTCGGCAGCGCGTTCGAGGAGGTGGTTGATCAACATATTGCTGATGAAAACGAGAAACGTTGCAATCACCACGAGAATAATGACAGCGACGGTTAGTCCAATGGCAATGAGCTTTGATTTCCAGTAAGGGCGTCGCTTTTTAGGGGGAATTTGGTGAATTTGATCCATGGCGCGCATGGCGGCTCCCAAGGCACTAGACGAAATCCAGATGGCAAGCACGAAACTGACGGAAAATAAGCTGCTGTTGCGATCGCTACTCACTTCAGTAGCAAAATTTTCAATCAGTCGAAACGCCTCACTCGGAACGACCCCGCTAAGCTGACCAATCATTTGCAGAAAGCGCCCTTTCAGCGTCTCAAATAAGCCGATGGCGGTGAAAATCGCCAATATGGCGGGAAACAAGGCCAAAATCTCCGTAAACGCCATCTCCGATGCCAGCCCCGGCAAATGCTGCATGCTAACCCGCCGGATCATTTCTCGAACGACCCCAGGGGAGATGTATTGAAAGAACTTGAAGAAGCGAACTAGCATGAGTTGCAAGGCTTAGCCTGATGCTCAGCAAAAAAC
>JAYKJC010000228.1:0-5978 GCA_035285885.1 Leptolyngbyaceae cyanobacterium
CATAAGTTCTGAAACCCTTGCTGCTCAAGCTGTCCCCTCATCCCCCAACCCCTTCTCCCAGAACGGGAGAAGGGGAGCCGGAACACCTTATCTGGCTTCCCCCTCGCCCATTTTTGGGAGAGGGGGACTGAGGGGGTGAGGGCCAAGATGTGTGTACTTAGTAGCTTCGCAAGGGAAGGAAGGTGTATCAAACGACTGGTTCGTCTTGTCCTGACAGCAAGAAATCCAATACGAGGGAAGCTGTCCAAGAAAAGTCTGCGGTTCCTAATCCTTCTCCGGTATCAGGATGGAAATATTCATGGAATCCGGCTTTTTTCGGCATTCTGAGGCTCGTCTGGCGGAGTTTACGAGCATCCTCCTCAAATCCATTCCGGTGTAATCCGTGGTATAGAACCCAGTTAAGGTTCATCCAAATGGGACCCCGCCAATATTTTGTTGGGCAAAAGGCTTGTTCTCGACGGCTACAACTGGGAATGGCCCATCCTCTAAAGTTTTCACTGTAGAAATCCAGAGAGGTTAAGTGCTGCATCATGTGTTCGACTTGCTCGTTATCGGGAATTTGCGCGTAGAGTGGCGAGAAGCCACTGGCCACACAAACTGGAATTCGCTGCTGAGCCACCAAATCATAGTTCTGGTAAATGCTTTTTTCAGCATTCCACAGCTTTTCATTCATGCTGCGTTGAGTCTGGTCGGCCCATTCTTCAAACGGTGCTGGATTGAAGTTGAGCAGACGGGCGATCGCCCCCAGATCCTTATTTGCCTGTACCAGCAATGAGTTAAACAAGACATCTTGCACAAGGAAGGGACAATCCTGTTGAATGAGGGCTTCGTCGTATTGGCGATCGCGCCCATGAACCAGCAGATACACATACCGATCATAATCATGATTGGTCGGACGCTGAGTCATGTTGACGTTCTTTGTATCCACACGCTGATAGTCCGGCACCATATCGGGTGTGAGCTGAATGGAGTGCATCACGCTATCCCAAATGGGAGAGTTATCTTGCCCAGATTCCCAAGGATGACGAACGTAGATGAGGCCATCGTTTTCGGGATTGCGCTCACGATATAAATAGTGGTGCCAGGCGATGAGTTTGGGAAAGAGTTCTAACAAGAAGTTGTAAGCGGCTTGTTTGTCCTGCGCATGACGATAGACATGGAGGGCGGCTGTCGCGTGAATGGGAGGCTGGATGATGCCGGATGTCGCCACATGCTCAGGAGCGAAGGGCGATCGCTCCGTTTGCCAATAGTCAGGCCCAGGGAAGTAGAAGCGATCGCCCGGTTGCCAGTTATGAAAAACAATGTGGGGAACGAGACCATTACTCCATTGCGCATTGAAGAGCGATCGCAGTTCTTGCATCGCCCGTCCTTCATCAAAATGAGCGAGTCCCATGGCAATGAAGCCAGAATCCCAGCTCCACTGATAGGGGTATAGATTCGGAGCAGGTTTGGTCGAGTTGCCTAACCAATTTCGATTCAGAATGGATTGAGCTTGAGACACCAACTGGGCGTGAGCGGGGGAGAGATTTAAAGATGAGGAAGTATCACGGAGTGCATCCGCTGGAATCAAAAAAGACGTCATAAGTTTAACTGGGGAATAAAGCTGGAAAAGAAAGAGCTGGAAGAGAAAAGGAAGGATTGATCCGAACGATGCACCCAATCGTCAGCGTTGCAAGCTCTAAGTTCACTAGACTCAGGATCGTAATAGCGACAGTGACCGCTATCAGACGTCAAGCGGCCACTATCGGATGAACTGCGAACCAGAGTCGTCGAAGCCCAAGGGTAAAATTTGGCATTAAAGAAGGGGATATGCAGAGCCTGATTCCACCTGAAACGGGTGTTGATCCTTCTTGCTAGAAATGTTGAGAGATGAAATCGTTGCAGGTCAACCGCTCGGTGCTCTGACCGATCGTCTCCAACATTGCAGATGCGAAAATGCCTTATTCTAAATGCCTTACTCTTGTCAGTCGAAATCTATCTAACGTCAGTTCCCGACTGAGCATGTATCCAGAGTTACATTTCAAAATTGAAGGTGTCAACCCAATAATTGCTGGCTTTACCTTGTATTTATGAAAGTAAGGGAAAGTCAGCCCAAAAATAAGTTTTTATCGGATGATAATCCAGTATAAATTCTTATGTTACGCACGGAGTATGAGCGATAGTTTCCAAACCTGAGTTGGCAGGAGGTTGAAGCGATGTTTGGTTTGAGCGAATTAAAGCAAACACGGGTCTATCAACAAGGCCGCGAAGAAGGAATTGAACAGGGAATTGAACAGGGAATTGAACGAGGACGAGAAGAAGGGGAGCGTATGTTCATCATCCGTCAGCTCTCTCGCCGCATTGGACAGATTCCTCAACCCATCATTGATCAGTTGAACGCCTTCTCACCGACTGCCTTGGAATCTCTCGAAGAGGCGCTTCTCGATTTTCGTGATATTGACGACCTCAACCAGTGGTTGACGGACTATCGAATCCAATCAGACTGATAGTCTGTCCCCGAAATGCCGAGCAATTTTCTTGAATTTTTGAGCTTGAATTTTTGAGCCATTTTCTTGACATGCCGAGCGATTGGCTCGATGTGTGGTGCTTTCTGTGCGATGCGCGATGAACTTGACCTCAAAACGATGGAGCTGGACGCTTCAACAAACGCTTCAAAATTGGCGGCAGCTACGCCACATTTTGCTATCGTGTTTCCAGATTGCTTCAAGGTTTGAATCGATATCCGCTGACACGAAAATTCAGGACACGTTCGGTTAGATTCCACTATCTATCGGTCATCTATGGGTAAGTATTCAAATGGGCGCATTATTCTGACTGCGATGGTTATTGCAGTTGCGTTGGCGTATTCATTAATGGTAGTCAACTTTTTCTCAGGTTCTATGACAGCTTCATCTGCAGTAGCTCCAACGTTGTTAACTGATCCGTTTTTACAACTGCCGACGAACGATTCTGTACGGGTGGTCTGGTTTACAGAGTTTGAAGGACGCCGACATGTGGTTGAGTATGGCGATCGCCTCCAACAGTCATCAGTAGCCACCACCCGCAAGCTCTCACGCACTCGAGAGGATTCTAAATCACGTGTGGGGGAACAAGTTGAAGAAGGGCAGATCTACAGTAAGCCCGTCTCGCGCAGCATCTGGCGACATGAAGCTGAAGTCAGCGGACTCCCCCAAAATCAGCGTGTTCCCTATCGGATTGTCAGCACTGATAATTCGGGTCAAGCTGTGTCGAGTGAGGAGTTTGATCTGGCACCGCTTCCATCTCCAGGAGCCCCCCTCAAAATTTTGCTGACATCGGATCATCAGCTCATGCCGATGACGCCTGCCAACTTGCAGAAGGTTAAGGAAACGGTGGGCAATGTCGATGCGATTTTTCTGGCGGGGGATTTGATCAACATTCCCGATCGGGCGTCGGAGTGGTTTGACGACAATCGAGGCCGTGCCTTTTTCCCGGCTCTTCAAGGAAAAGCAAGCTCTCCTGCAAAAGAGAGCGATTCTGAGGAAGACACGACTGACTTGATGGTGTATCAAGGAGGGGCGCTCATTCAGTTTGCGCCGCTGTTTCCGGCAGTGGGGAACCATGAGGTGATGGGAAGATTTTCGATGGAGAAGTCCATTGGCGACCAGTTTGGTGATCCGGTGCCTCGGGCGATCGCCCAAAAGCGGTATCAAGAGAAGGCGGTTGACATCAATCCTGATCAAGATCAGGACACGGAAGATATCTGGATTGAGAACAATTCCTTTAATACGGATACCTATGATGAAATTTTCACTCTGCCGAAGAACAGCATCGGGCATTCTCGCTATTATGCGGTGACGTTTGGGGATGTGCGGCTGGTGTCGCTGTTTGCAACGAATATCTGGCGTCGGCCCAGTTTAAATGCTGATTCGAGGGGACGCTATCGCGAGAGAGACGAAGATTTAGAGAATCCTGAAAATTGGGGATTTGGACAGCATATTTTTGAGGCGATCGCCCCTGGCAGTCCTCAATATGAGTGGCTGAAGGCCGAACTGTCGAGTCCCGAGTTCACTCAGGCCCCCTACAAGATTGTTATGTTCCATCACCCGCCTCACTCTCTTGGCGACAACATCGTCCCCGCCTACACCGACCCCATCCAGTTCATCGACACCTTTCCCGATGGCACGATTAAGGCGGTTCGGTATGAATATCCAAAATCGGCAGACTATCTCATTCGAGATGTGATGCCCCTGGTTGAGCAAGCGGGAACCAATTTAGTTCTTTACGGTCATTCCCATCTGTGGAATCGCTTTACCAGTGAGAGTGGCACCCATTACCTAGAAACGTCTAACGTCGGAAACACCTATGGAGCCTATTGGAAAAAGGATCGACGTCCCATTCCTATTGGGTTTCAGGAGGAATACGTCGCCCTAGGTGACCCCAATGGCCTCGAACCGATTGTCCCCACTATCGACCCCATTCTTGATGATGAAGGCAACGCCCAGCCGTTCATTGCCAGCGACACCATCACGGTGTTCAGCATTCTCGATACTGGGTCGGGTACGGTTTCTAGCTATCGATTCGATACGGAAAGTCCAGATTCACCTGTCATCAAATTTGACGAGTTTTCCCTTCGCTAGAAAGGGTATCGTTCGGGCTTTTTGCACGAATGCTTTCTGAATGCTTTCTGTATGTGTCCATCCGAACTGCTTGAGAGAACTTCATCGAAACTTCAATAAGAATCGCACGGTAATTTATCTCAAGTTCATCATCAGCCCGGTACTTCTGGGGGAAACTACTAATGTCGCGTCAACGGTTCTCAGATGCAGAGGGCCGACTCAAGCGTTAGAGCAGTGTGCAAATGGATTAGGCTGCGCAAATCCTGGTTATGGCATATACCTTGATTTGTGGATACACGCTGGTAGATTTGCCCTCGTTTGTCGGTTCATTGAGCGCCTTTTCTTCGTTTATCCAGTTCTGATCTAAATCCTAAACCTAGCGTCAATATGTATGCCTAGACCTACTCCAACGACGATTCTCACGACGGTCATCGAAGATGATTTTGAAGGTCCTCTTTCAAAGATATGGCGAGTCGAAACGGCACAAGGCAGAAGTTATTCGCTTAACTTGGTAGATTCTCCTGAAGAATCAGGTAAGGCTGCTCGGTTTGAGTTGCACAGCGACGACCCCTATGTGGCGGGAAATGTCCGGGCGGAGTTGGCGAGTCCTTCGGGTGAGCCGGGTGTTGAGCGCTGGTATTACTTCAGCATTTACATTCCTGAGGATTGGGAATTTGATCACCAGTCGGAGGTCTTTGCGCAGTGGCACCCGGTTCCTGACAAAGATCTGGGTGAACAAACAGCGGAAGGGCCGCCATTGATTATGTATATCGATGGAAATCAAATCAGCATCACCAATCGCTCAGATCCGGCTGCTGTGACATCTGCGGACTCTCCGACCCGGCGAGCAGAAATGGTGTGGGAGGGCGCGTATGAAAAAGGCGAATGGATTGACTGGGCCGTCCGCGTGAAGTGGTCGTATGAGAGCGATGGCATTCTCCAAATTTGGAAGGATGAACAACTCCTTGTCGATCAAAAGGGGCCAAATTCTTATAACGATGCGCGAAGTCCCTATTTGAAGCTGGGCATTTACAAGTTTGTCTGGAAACCCCCGGCGTGGCTGAAGCCTGAGGATTATTCCAGGGTTGATGAGCGCGTCTTGTATTTGGATGATGTCCTTATTCAAGAAGTGGTCGAGTCGCCCGATTCCTCGGATGGTAATGGTTCTCAGGATGGTGGTTCTGATGGGGGCGGTTCTCAGGACGATGGCTCTCAAGGGGGCGGTTCTCAGGATGGTGGTTCTCAAGGGGGCGGTTCTCAGGACGGTGGTTCTCAAGGGAGCGGTTCTCAGGACGATGGTTCTCAGGACGATGGCTCTCAGGATGGTGGTTCTCAGGACGGTGGTATTGATGAAACACCCACTCGTATTTTGGGAACGCGCAAGGGCGATCGCCACGTTGG
>JAYKJC010000229.1:0-4177 GCA_035285885.1 Leptolyngbyaceae cyanobacterium
CCGAAGATGTTGTGGGCGATCGCCGGAGGGAAATACAGAAACATGCAGTACATCCCCAGCCAGCTAAAACACTGCACCCAGGCCAACTGCCTCATTGTCATGGGCATTTGACGAAAGGCCAGAAAAATTTCTTGGAACGTGCTGACAAATCCGAGTCGTCGTTCCTGCTGTTTCCTAAACGCTTCCATGTCTTTCGGGGGACGCTCTTCTGTTGTCACCACCGTCCACACCACTGTTCCAAAGAATGCGGCAGCGCCGATGTAGAAGGATAGCTCCACACTCCACGGAATCGAGTTACCGTTGCTGGGTCGAGACAGATGAAGCCCATGGGTCAACATCCAGGGCAAGGCCGATGCGGTAATCGATCCCAACCCAATCAAGAGACTTTGAATCGCAAATCCGCGAGTTCGCTGCTGCTCAGGCACCAAATCGCCGACAAAGGCTCGAAACGGCTCCATGCTCACGTTTGCGGCTGTATCTAAAATCCAAAGGGCTCCAACCGCCATCCACAAACTCGATGAGTTGGGCATGACAACAAGCGCGATTGAACTGATGATGGCTCCGACGAGAAAGTACGGTCGTCGTCGTCCCAGTCGGCTCCACGTGTTGTCGCTCAAATTTCCAATGATGGGCTGAATGATCAGTCCCGTCAGGGGAGCGGCAAGCCACAGGATGGGAATTTGATGAGCATTGGCCCCGAGATACTCAAAAATGGCGCTGGTGTTTGCCATCTGGAGCCCCCAGCCAAACTGAATGCCCAGAAAACCAAAACTAAGATTCCAGAGTTGCCAGAAAGAAAGAGGCAATGGGCACGATGGCGCAGTGGGAGACTGGGTTTCCTTAGAGGAGGAGGAAACTGACGACATCGAAGAATCAAGGGTCATTATGGATGCATATTGATACAGCTTCGCAAGTAGACATACCTAAACACAGTATGCACATACAGTATGCCTACCTCTATTGTGAGCATGTTCGGTCTAGAGGATTGTCATGGTTATGACGAACATCTCACAGAGGAATGAGAGCCTCAATTCTGAGAGGCATCGATCACCCCTTTCTCTATCTTGTCATTGTTTCTATCTTGTCATTGAAAGGGATTGTTCGACTTTTTCTCGAACGACACTCGCACATTGATGCAGGGCTTGGCGTTCTGAGTCATTGAGTTGAAGTTCTTGAATTTGCTCAACGCCTATGCAGCCGAGTCGAGTTGGGACTCCGATGTAAACATCGTTCAGGCCATATTCTCCCTGTAGATAGGAGGCAACGGGCAATAAGCGCGACTCGTTATGCAAAATTGCTTCGACCATCTGACAGGCAGATGACGCCGGAGCGTAGTAGGCTCCCCCCATTTTGAGTAACCCGACAATTTCTGCTCCTCCATTTCGGGTTCGTTCCACCAGTCGATGAATGGTCGCCTCATCCATCAGCTCGGTGATAGGAACGCCACTGACCGTAGAGTAGCGAGGCAGGGGCACCATTAAATCACCGTGGCTTCCCAGTACCATTGCATTCACGTCAGAGGGGGCAACTCCAAGTTCAAGTGCAATAAAGGTTTGAAACCGAGATGAATCCAGAATGCCTGCCATGCCCATGACGCGGTGATGGGGAATGCCACACGCCTTCCAGGCCAGATAGGTCATGATATCTAGCGGGTTGGTCACCATGATGAGGATCGCGCTAGGAGAATGGGCGATCGCCTGCTGCGTGGCTTCAACCACAATCTTGGCATTCGTTCGCATCAAATCATCCCGCGTCATTCCTGGCTTACGGGGCAACCCTGCGGTCATCACAATGATGGTGGAATTGGCGGTGTCTGCATAATCATTCGTCCCTATGATCAAGCGATTATGACGCTCAAGCCCGCGCGCTTGCATCAAGTCGAGCGCAATGCCTTGGGGTCGCCCTTCAACAATATCCAGCAAGACCACGTCTGCCAGATTTCGCTCTGAAATACGTTGCGCAAGGGCGCTACCGACATTACCCGCCCCAATGACTGTGACCCGAGGCGGATGGCAAGTTGAAACAAACGGAGGACAAGAAATCATTTGATTGCACAGAACGACGCCAAGAGAAGGCGATCGCGTCGGGACTGACGGTAATTTTCGTGTAAGCGGGGCATTCTGCCCTCAATTACACAAAAATCTGTACACATCCATCGCGTCAGACAGTCTATTGAAACTCTTCGAGTTGGTCAGCCCGCAACCATATGTTAGGAGTTGGCACATGGCCAAACTTGACTAGCATATAGTCGTCTCGACTATCGACAATCTCACCTTTGGTTTCAAAGATGTAGGGTGGAAACCGATGATCGCTGGCTTGAGCCTCGACACTATTTTCTAGCTTTTCTTTAATTACGCGGACCAGATCGCCCTTCTTTACAGCCATAGCCTCTTAATCCTCTACCTACGTCTATTCTTAAGACATCTTTCAGCATTTCGTTAGAAATGGCAAACCTGAAAATGAGTTAGTTGACGACTTGCCACCAGCCAAATGCAGGCCCAACAAACCGAATGGTGACCCAGTAGACGACCAGGGCACCAATGCCAATCCAGGCACCACGGGTACTCCATGTGACAAATTGCTTGGCTTGACTCTTTTTGAAGGGAAGCCAAGAGACAAGATTCTTTTCTTGACCGTATTGGTCTCCTAGCGCTTCTTTTCGACGTTTCGATTCTCCCATGGGTTTCTAATCCACTCGTCTTCTCTCATTTTCGCAGATTTACTGAACCATACGAGCATCTGACATAAAAATGTCTTAATCAAAACATCAGGCTTTGAATACCGTTGAGTCAAGATAACTGATGCGAGCGTGGGGACTAATTGCACTGAGAACCTGGCTACCGTAGCTGCGGTGATTCACTCGGTTATCCAATAACGCCACAACTCCTTGTGATTCTCGCATGGGGGCGATCGCCTGCTGCAACGTGTTCAGTGTTTCTGGAAGAAGATATAGCCGAAACCAATTCTGGTGCAGTCGTTTGTATTGAGAGACTCGTCCCGCGACGAGGGGATGTTCGAGGGATGGAATGGGCAGGGTTGCGATCGCTAACAGATTCGGGGTCGGAAGAACCGCTTGATGCATTTGCCAAAACTCCCACCCACTGACGAGAATTCCATTCTCATCCAAACAGGTTTTCTCCACTTGCACTCGGCTACCGTATTCTGACGCAAGCTGAGAAGCCACCTGGGCCTTCAGTGGAACATCACCAATCAAAATGACCGTTAACCCGTGAGTGTCCGATTGCGCCCCAATCATTTCTCGGAGGTGCTGGATGAGGGCAGGTTGAAACTGGGGAGTGTTTGGCATGGGAATGCGATCGGGGACATACACCTGAATCAGTTCCCGATGAGGATCTGGAGAGAACTTGAGGCAGGTCAAATCTTCTAATCCCAGGCGCTGCCGAAACACAGGAGCATCCGACTCTAAATCCAATGACCCACCAATGAGCACTACAGGTTGCCGATGCCACACAGGAGCCAGAGCACTGGTCACATCAAACGGGCAGCAGTGAAGGGAAAAGACGCCCTGGTCACGATTCACCGTTGTCCAAATCAGTTGTCCGGGGCGTTGAGTTTGTGCCAAAAACGATGACCATTCAGCCGTAGGAAAACTTGAGTGTGCCGCTCCATTACCATTGGAACCCTTGCTGTCGGGCGCTGAGGACGTAAGGAGATGCCCCAGGGACAACAGCATTTCGTGTTCATCCGCATCAATCAGGTAGCAGTCATAGGGACTTTGGGGATGCTGAAAAATAGAGTGCGTGAGTTGAACGCGAGTATTGCGGATGGTTTCGGCGTGCTGCGGACACGCCAGCATCAGTTGATTCCAGCTTTGAGGATGAAAATCGAGCGTCAATGCTTCACGAACCTGAGCTTCCAGATTCTCAACCCCGTCGATGATGGTAGGGATGTGATCAGGAAAGCGATCGCCCAGGTTCAGACGATCCTCTAACCAGGATTCAACGGAGGTGAGCAACAGTCCCTGATAGTCTGCGGAGGGCCAGCGATCGCCCATTTGAATCGGTTTGGGAACAGACATCCACTGCTGTAGGCGAGGAATTTCAACCAGCAGAAGACGCTGACGGAGAGCTTCGGGCACGACCAAAACTACAGGATCAGGCCACAAAACCGCAGGCATCAAATAGCTGAGGCGATAGCGCCCGTAATAGCCCGATGG
>JAYKJC010000230.1:0-11937 GCA_035285885.1 Leptolyngbyaceae cyanobacterium
TCATTGATCGGAGCCGTATGGTCATAGAGCCCAAAATCAACGGCATAGCTCAGGTCTTGAAGGGCTTCTTCCACCACATCGGAAACTCGAAACACCCCCAGCAGCACCCCCTCAAACTGGGACTGGCGGGTGTCCACAGTTGTCGGTACCGATGCGGATCGATACAGAGGTAGAACGACTAAGAAGCCGTATTGGTCGCGCTGTTCTTGCACCAGACGAATCCGACCTGTCGCTTGAAGTTCACCGCTGTCTCGCGCGGGGTCGAGAGCTGCTGCCCGTGCGTCACTGGAATATAAATCGAAGCCGAAGGCGGCTTCATTGCTGTCGAAGGGCGCGAGGTAAGTCACGGGAAGATACACAGGGCGATCGCCCGCTGGTATCAGGCGATTATCATCAGTGAGTTCAGTAATGCGGAAATTAGGATAGCCGTTTGCCTGTAGGGCCTCCTCATAGCTGACCCGATCCGATTGACGGATCAGGGGAGCCCACTCCAGCGCTTGAATGCCGGGATAGGTGCTGAGCGATCGCGCCACAAATCGCTCGAACTCTTGACGCTGAACATCACCTTGATTGACCTGATAATGATCATTCAAAAAAGTCAACACCGTTGTGTATCGATTCAGGCTGCGTTGCAGCGCGATGGTTAAGTTCTCAAGCTGCTGCTGAAATTGAGTGTACTGCTGCGATCGATCCCATTGGTGGACGAAGACGGTGGCGATCGCAGACAAGCAGACTCCGACACTTAACGTAATCCCCAATGTCAACCCATGACGCAGCGATCGATGAGCCATTCTTCAAGCTACAAATATGGAGTTAGATAAGGGGGCGTTGATTTATCTGTGTGGAGCACGTATCGCCTCAGGATTAGTAGACGTGGGCTTGCATTGAAGAAGATTCATCGGCGGGACTCCAAATGATAGAGTTTGGCCTATGCCGCCAACAACTGACGTAAAACATAGTGCAAAATCCCACCGTTTCGGTAATATTCCACCTCATCCACCGTATCAATGCGGCAGAGCAACGGAACGTCCTTCGACTCCCCGTTCGAATAATGAACAGTAAGCGTCACCGTCATTCCTGGCTGAATGCCGCCACTGAAGCCTGATAGATCAAAGGTTTCACTGCCATCCAGGTTGAGCGTCTGACGGGTCGTTCCCGACTGGAACTGAAGCGGCAGCACCCCCATCCCCACTAGATTTGAACGGTGAATGCGCTCATAACTCTCGGCAACAACCGCTTTAACGCCCAGTAAACGCGTTCCCTTGGCGGCCCAGTCACGAGACGAGCCGGTACCGTACTCCTTACCCGCAATCACAACAAGAGGTGTTCCCTCCGCCACATATTTCATTGCGGCGTCGTAAATCGACATCTCGTCACCCGCAGGCATATACTTCGTCACGCCGCCCGATGATCCCGGCACCATCTCATTCTTCAATCGAATATTGGCAAAGGTGCCGCGCATCATCACCTCATGGTTGCCTCGACGCGAGCCATAGGAGTTGAAGTTGGTGGGGACGACATTGTTTTGAACCAAATAGCCCCCTGCGGGACTCTCCTTTTTGATGGCTCCAGCAGGAGAAATATGGTCCGTGGTGATGCTGTCGCCAAGAATGGCCAGGGGACGTGCGCCTTTGATGTCGGCAAAGCTGCCACCATTCACGCTGGCTTCCATGTCTGAGAAGAAAGGCGGATTTTGCACGTAGGTGCTGGATGAGTTCCATTCATAGGTTTGGCTCTCGACCGTCTGAATCTCCTGCCACTCTGCATTCCCAGAAAATACGTTGCTGTATCGACTGCGGAACATTTCCGGTGTTAGCGCAGCATTCATTACCTCTCGGATTTCTTCCGTAGACGGCCAGATGTCTTTGAGGTAGACCGGGTTGCCAGACGTATCGGTGCCGATGGCTTCGGTTTTGAGATCAATGGCAAGGGTTCCGGCGATCGAATACGCCACCACCAACGGCGGCGACGCCAGATAGTTACACTTCGTATGCGGACTCACCCGTCCCTCAAAGTTCCGGTTACCTGAAAGCACCGCACAAGCAACCAAGTCTTCCGCCTCAATCGCATTCACAATGGGAGTGGCTAACGGCCCAGAATTCCCGATGCAGGTCGTGCAGCCATAGCCCACAAGGTTGAATCCAAGCGCATCTAAATCGGCCTGGAGTCCAGCTTTCTCTAAATAGTCTGAAACCACCTGACTTCCCGGAGCCAGGGATGTCTTCACCCAGGGCTGAACCTTGAGTCCCTTCTCCTTTGCCTTTCGGGCTACCAGTCCCGCCCCTATCATCACCGATGGATTGGAGGTATTCGTACAGCTTGTGATGGCGGCAATGACAACGGCTCCATCTTTCAGTGTGTAGTCCGTGCCTTCAACCGGAACTGCATGTTGATCATCGTAGGGCTTGCTGCTGAACGCAGGGAAGTCCGTTTCCTTGAACTGAGACGCCGCCTTCGAAAGCAACACCCTATCCTGTGGACGCTTTGGCCCTGCAAGGGAGGGTTCCACAGTGGACAAGTCAAGCTCCAGGGTGTCAGTGAAAATTGGATCAGGGCTGTCGGCTTCGCGCCACAAGCCTTGTTCTTTGGCGTAAGCTTCAACCAGGGCGACACGCTTTGGATCGCGTCCTGTAAAGTTGAGAAAATCAATCGTCACCTGGTCGATGGGGAAGAAGCCGCAGGTCGCTCCATATTCGGGAGCCATGTTGCTGATGGTGGCTCGGTCAGCCAGGGTGAGGTGCGAGAGCCCATCGCCGTAGAATTCGACAAACTTTCCAACGACCCCCTTACTGCGAAGCATCTGGGTCACCGTTAGAACTAAGTCAGTGGCTGTTGCGCCTTCTGGCAGTTGCCCGACGAGCTTGAAGCCCACCACTTCAGGAATCAGCATGGAAATGGGTTGTCCCAGCATCGCAGCTTCCGCTTCGATGCCCCCGACGCCCCATCCTAAAACGGAGAGGCCATTAATCATCGTGGTGTGGCTGTCTGTTCCTACCAGGGTGTCGGGATAGGCAAAGGTTTCTCCATCAGATTCTTTTGTCCAAACGCATTGAGCCAGATATTCTAGATTGACCTGGTGACAGATGCCCGTCCCTGGAGGCACGACTCTAAAGTTATCGAAAGCCTGTTGCCCCCACCGCAAAAAGGCGTAGCGTTCTCCATTGCGCTGAAACTCTTGCTTCACGTTGTCAGCAAATGCTGAATCACTGCCAAAGGAATCCACCATGACGGAGTGATCGATAACGAGATCCACTGGAGACAGAGGATTAATGGCTTCCGGTTTCCCCCCGAGACTGACCATCGCGTCTCGCATCGCCGCCAGGTCAACAACCGCAGGAACCCCCGTAAAATCTTGCATCAGAACTCTTGCCGGACGATAGGCGATTTCACGAGTCGAAGATTGGGTTTTCAGCCAGTCGGCGATCGCCCTTACATCATCCGCCGTCACCGTTCGACCATCTTCGTGCCGCAACAGGTTTTCCAATAAGACCTTCAGGCAGTTGGGCAGTTGGCTCACATCTCCGAGCGACTGGGCTGCATCAGGTAGGCTGTAAATTGTGTAGGAAACACCATCAACAACAAGCGTTTTTTTAGAATTGAAGCTATTCAAAGTTCGTTCCCCTGAGCGGATGATCAACGACGTGAGCGAGTTGAGCTAAATACCAAAAGTGGTCGATCCAAACGTATGCGGACTCAATCTTATGAAAAATCCTCAAGGAACTCAAGAGGGTCTTGGTTTCGCTTGAAGAGTTTCACGTGAAGAGTTTTGGAGGGAGAGTGATGTGTCCCCTTGATGAACACCCCTATTCCGTTAGTGAATAAACCTGCCCATGAATGAGCAATCGAGTAATGCCTTTCGATTGCAGATAGGGCGTCGTTTTGCGCAAGATTCGGCTATCCGGCACTTTGACAATTCGCTGAGTCCGACGATTGGCAAAACGCTTCGCAACCCGGTGATTATCGAAGATCGGCAAGGTACTTTCCATTAACTCGGCAGAGGGAAAATTCCCAAGCTCTCCGAATTCTTGTAGAGGTCGAGTAATCAGTTCAGCAGATCGATCGATGACCAGATAGCACGTCCGAGGCAGTTCTGCCGTTGAGAATGGAAAGATTTCAACGAGATCTAACGGCTTGACTTGAATGGGATCGAGATCATCGTCGTCCTCATCGTCGTCTTCATCGTCATCAAACTCGTCATCGTCATCCATTAGATCATCATCTAAATCATCCTCATCCAGCAGAGCATCATCATCTTCATCATCTTCATCACTGTCCACATAGCCACTGGCATAGGCGTTCGTTTTAGCATGATCAGACACCGTGTCCGTGCTTTCCTGCCACGGGTCAGACTGGCTAACAATATTAGCCTTCACACCTGGAACCTCAGTAAGCGGGAGTTGGATGGCTTCTTCCTCGGACTCTGTTGAGCGCGATCGCCGTCTTCGTCGCCGTATCCCCCCATTTTCGCTAGCTTCAGAGGAGGGTTCGGGTGTGGGTGAATAGGAGGGATAGTCATCCTCTTCTTGCTCCTCCTCTTGACCCTCTGGGAATAACTCCATGACTTGAGGAGAATCATCGTCTGATGCAAGTTGGTCTTCAGCGTCGTCGTCTTGAGAGCCGGAATGCATGAAGGGTATCCCTGTTCGTTTTTGCTGAACAAGAGCGTTGTAATCATCATCCGAGAGACTTTGCTTCAGGATTCGACTAATAGTGCTGCTACTCACACCAAAACGACTCGCAAGGGTCGCGGTTGATTCTTCAGGCTTACTGTAGAGCTGAACAATTTCTTTTTTCTCGGATTCAGAGAGTTTCTTAGGAGCCATCACCTAGGTCTTCACACAGTATTAAGGGCACAGGTATTTATTGAGACACATTCACTACCTTCAATACTATAGGCTAGACCTTTGATTCAGCCATATGGATCAACCATATTTATTCAGCTACATTTATTCAGTTCATCTAATCAGCCATATTCTCAGCCAGATGGATGAGCCATATTCATTTACCGCGCTATGCGCGTTTGTAAAGTACAGTGGTGTGGGGCGCACCGCCCCCCACACAACTGTTTTTGCGCTTAACGCGTTTGCAAACCGCAATAGCTCAGCCATGCGTTAAATGGTAATTGTTCTTAAAGCCTCTTATAGCGGTTTGCTAATGGGTTAACTACAAAATCAACCCGTGAACAAGGGGGCTTAAGCCCCTTGCCTGTGCTTAAGCCATTTGTATACCGCTCTAAAGGCTCAGGCGAGGACATTTACTGTGAGTGGGTGCGCGTCAATAAGGGCGTCTTGCCCCCATTAACCCAAAATCCAAGCACGCCCTGTCATGTGCTGCGTCTTCGGCCCCGACGAGATCTGGTGGACAAACTGTACTCCAGAGCAGCTCCAATACAAAACAAAACCCCACTGAAAATCCAGAACACTTCGGGCAGCGCGCCTGATTCATAGTTCTCGATATTATCTAGGGCATAGTAGTACCACATATCAGCAATGTAGAAGCAGAATCCTGCCGCTGCAATAAATCGCCACGATAGGGAAAAGCGTCCGCCCCAAAAAGCCAATAGTAGCGTTGTTGCCATCACCACCAGAAAGATGTCAGCTGTCAAATAGAGAATCCAGACAATACCAGCTAACGGCTCAAGCTGATCGTTCAGACTTTGCATCCAAGGCGGCAATTTGTTCGCGCTGTTGTCCGCCTCAAGTTGGGCATTTGGATCGACGGTGGTTTCAGCTGATTCTTCTGTTGGAGCAACCGTCTCACTGGGAATGACGGGAGCGACCTCTGGCGATGGGGGTGTTTCTGCTGGTACTGGATCGATCGCAGGGTCTGCGGGGGCAGCATTTTCAGGTAGAGGTTGTTCGGCAGGGGGCTGTTCGGCAGGGGCTTGAGCAAACCACCCTGACATCGTCGTAGCCGAAATCGGGTGATGCATAACCGCCAAGTGGCTACCGCTCGAACGGTGCGGATTTGAATTTGGGCGACTGGCCTCAGCGTCTCCTCCGGCATAGCCACTGACAAAATACGCCAGGATGATACCCAGGATGGCGATCGCCGCAATCGTGATCCATTGAGGAAGCGACAAATTTAGCTGCTTGGAGAGAACAGCTAACAGCATCCCTATCCCGAGTAAAAGATAAGAGAGAAGATAGAGAAAATCGGCTGGAGAAACATCGGGCGCGACGCCAGAAACGCTTTCATACCAGCCAAACAGCAAATTGCCCGTAAAGTAGCACAACATCCCCAGTCCAATCAGCAGCCACACGGTTCGACCGCTCACAATTTTTGAACTTCGCCAGTTGCGTAAACAAAGAAATGTTGCAGCCGCGAAAGCTGTATTTTCGAGAATGTAGGTAGAGCTGTTATACCAACCCGGACGAGGGTCGATAGGACTTCCCAGCAGAAAAATAAAGAGTGCCAACAGCCCCCAAATCACTGAGGCCAGAATGACATTTTGAACAGACAGAATAGATTGATTTTGACTGGTTTGTTGACTCACAGCGTCGTCTCCGGAGATGCAGTGAACATTTAATGTTTTAATAATGCTTTGAAAAAATCAATGAATTGAATAGAGTCATTTCTATATCAAATCTCCTCATTCAACCACTTTCAAGTATTGTTCTAATTTTTCTAATGCTTCCAATACTTCCAATGTAAGTGATTGCGTAAATGAAAATATCGAATGTAAATTGAATGAAAACGTTATTTGAATACAAATATTATTTGGATGCGAATGAAAAGTAGGTCATGCGTCAAAAAGATAAAGCGACAAAGCTATCAAAACAGTTATCCACAGTTATCAAAAATGATGCCCTTATTTCCACGATGTCCCGGTGGGTGACTGTTGTAGCCAGGACAAAAAGCTTTGGCGATCGCTCTCAGGCATATCTTGAAGTGCATCCATCACACGACCTGTAAAACTAGAGTTCCCAAAGTGTTCTTTTCCTAATCGATAGAGTTCTTGTAAGAGAGTATTCAGGTGATGTTCTTCCCACGGAGGGACTTGAAGAGAAGCGAGTGGATCGACAGTTAGCAACTCACTGATAGCTTTGGGCGAGTCTGCTTTCGGGAACCGCCATTGTTGAAAAACGTTCGCAATTTCTTTCTCAAATAAATCTAATTGACGACTTCCGAGCAAATCTTCAATGTCGATATAGACAGCCTGTAAGAGTAGAAGACAAGCAACAACGTAAGAACTTTCAATCACGTCACCCGTGACTTGTGCATCAGATGTATCTGTCGCGAGTTGCTCTAACCGAACTTTTCCCCAGACACTATATCGTTCCTCTTCCTCAAGCAGAACACACGCCTTTCCCCGATTGTCCGTCAAATCGCGCCATAGTGCTCGGGCTTCTTCTTCTTGAGATTGCCCAAACACGCTAATCAGTCGAAATGTTTGTCCTTGATACTCCAAAATCGGGATCTTCTGATCCTTCTTTGGATGTTGAATTGTTGATATATCGACATCTTGGCGCTTTAGAATAAACATGGTGTTGTCGTTGACGTATGTCTCAGGTGGTCACAATTCGACTGTAAACCCAGCGCATAATTCACATTACATTCTTTTAAGCAAGTGCTACGCATGTGGGTCTTGTCGATAGAATTACACCTCATTTAGGCTTACAAACTGTCAAGTGATGACTGCGTTGCCTGTGCTGTTAGCCACTGCACACAATTCCTGCACAAAGTTAAGAATAAGGCAGTCGCTATGGAATTGAAGCAATGTGCTACAAGAGTGTACGACATGCCTATCAAGTTTACTGCCAGTCTAAGGTCATTTCGTGTAAGAATTTACGTTAGTCATTGTGGCCCTCGAAAATAGATTGAAGTCGTTGAGGCGGGTATCATCACCTCCCTGCCAAATCCTTTGGATTATTGTTGCTGTTATAGTAAGAATCTACTTTGAAGAGTTCCCGGAAGGCTCAATGATATTCTCATTCAGGCGAGAATATGTCATTCTCAAGAAAGGAAGTGCCAGGGAGGAAACCCTCCGGTGACGATGCATTTGACCCAAGCTCCAGTAGCTCAGTGGATAGAGCAACTGCCTTCTAAGCAGTCGGTCGCAGGTTCGAATCCTGCCTGGGGCGTACAATAAAAACTTGTGGGAATGCGCCCGTGCTGTCAGCATGCTCAACTCTCATAACTTTTTGCAACTCCGATTCCGGTATGGGGCAAGCGGTACGATACTGCATCGGGTGTGCCAGATAGCCCGATAACCGAACGTTGGCTGACACGACTTGGCAAAGTTCGCGAACTTTGCCAAGTCGTGTGCTGAAATTTGGGCTAGAGAAATTGAGGTTGCTGACAGCTTCTCAGGGCATCTTTTGGTATTTTGCCGTTTGCGTCAATACCGATTCATAATCGCGTCCGGCTTTGTCCCAACTGAAAGTGTGTTCGACGAGCGATCGCCCATTAATCGATAAACTTGCCCGCAGATCAGGGTCGTCAAGCAGGTGCCTGATTGCAGCGACATACTCTTGCGGTTCATTGGCCCGAAGCGCCCGGAGTGGAACGGTGCTGCTATCTACCTCTAGTCCCTCTAGTCCACGATCGCTCGCCACAACAGGTACCCCCGCCGCCATCGCTTCCAGGGTTTTGTTCTTGATGCCAAACCCAGCCCTGAGGGGAACAACAGCAATCACCGCCCGATGCAAATAGTCGGTGATGGACGCGACTTTTCCCGTGACTGTCACACCCTCTTGCTTGGCTAACGCCTCAACGGCAGGCGTGGGAGATGCTCCAACGATAGTGAAATGAATCGACGGGTATTTTTCGCGGAGCAGCGGCATCACTGAGTTGACGAAGAACTTAGCGGCGTCGATGTTGTGGGAGCTGTTCATTGCGCCAACAAACACTAACTCTAGCCCGCCTGGATCGCGGGAGCGCAGCGGGAAAAGGTTTAAATCGACGCCATTAGCAACGATGGTGCTTTCTAAATGGGGACAGAGCTTAATTAGTTCATCCTGGTCGTCGGAAGTGGTAACGACCCCATGGCTAAACTGCTGTTGATAGCGCTTCTCATATCGCTTGACCGTCGAAAGGTAGAGGCGATCGCGCAGGGCGTAGTCGGATGCATTCATGTGCAGATGGTTCAGCATCCAGTTGTAGATCAGACTGTGGATATTTAAGATGGTGCGGACGGATTTTTTGTAGCTGGGGCGAATGTAAACCGCATTTACGCTATGTTCGCAGGTGATGATATCGACGGCTCCGGTTTCTACCTGGGTGTCAATCCACTGCTGCATGTCGGGGGAGTAGCGATGCAACACGTTGGGCGGTGTCCCAGAGGCGGTGGCAGAAACAAATCGACCGATTTTGCCTAGTGGCCCACCGTGGGAGCGAGCATCTTTCGCCAAGTCAAAGATTTTGAGCTGGCGCACATAGGATGCTAATTGCTGCATGTCCTCGTCGCTAACGTCTGCGTGGCGCTGGGTGACAAGGGTAACGTCGTGGAATTGATTCAAATATTTCAGCAAATTAAACGTTCGGATCTCCGTTCCGCCTCGGCTCGGGGGATAGGGAAACGTCGAGGAAATCATCAATATCCGCATACCAATGTCCTAAGAATGAAGCCCTGTCCAGTATTCCCAAGAGAACCTCACGGTCGCCAGTTGATTGAGGCTAATTTTTGAGGTGTTCCTAAAAGAGATGATATCTGGGTGTGCCAGTCGCCGAGATATAGCGGCGTGCAAATGAGCTAAGCACAGGCAAGGGGCTTAAGCCCCTTGTACACAGGGTGATTTTCTACGTGACCCATTTGCACACCGCTATATCATTCATGGATTGATCACTACTTCTTTGGGATTACGGCAAGCTAGGGTTCTTCATAATCCACACATCAAACTGCCCCGCATTATTGACACCTGATTCGATGCTGCCTGTGGTCTGCCCTGCCAGATAGGGGCGATCGCCATTATCCGTCGCTAATCGGTAGGCTTCTTCATCCTGGGCTGTGCCAAACTGAGTACTTTGGGTGAGAACGCCTGAAGTGTCATAGGTGGCAAGAAATGTATCGGTGCCCCCCAGGTTGGTGCTGTACAAATCTCCAGCTGATTCTCCTGCCACAAAAATGGTGCCATCACTGGCAATGGCGATCGCCTGAGACTCATCTCCGCTACTTGTGCCAAACTGTGTAACCCACTGGCGAATACCAACCGAGTCATATTGGGCAACAAACCCATCCGTCTGACCATTCGAGGTTGCACCGGGCAGCGTTCCGTCCGTATTCCCGGTGATGTACACGTTGCCAGAGGCATCCAGCGCAATCCCCCGAGCATAGTCTTGAGTGTTCGCCTCGGCACTGGTCATCGTTTGACTCCACACGAACGTACCACTGGCGTCATACTTAGCGACCAACGCATCCCCGCTGATAAAGGGATCACTGGTGTCGTCTTGCATGCTGGCTCCCGTCACTCCAGCGATAAACACATTGCCTGACGCATCCATCGCTAAATCGGCGGCTGCACTCGCCCCGGTTCCACTAAATTCCGTGATCCAGAGGTTCGAACCTGTGCTTCCATCAAATTTGGCGGCAAACGCCTTTGCTGGGTTTTCCTGCACCGTCACAGAAAACCCAGCCACTGATTGAGTGGTCTGGGGGATGGCTTGGGTAAAGCCTGAAACGTACGCATGTCCCGAAGCATCAATCTCGATGCTTGAAATGGCATCGCCTGCATCTTGATTAGAGAATGACCCAATCGACGTCATCAAATTAACGTGCCGATTTTCTAACGGAATCTGAGATTCCCACAGCCGAGTGCCATCACTGCTGTATTTTGCTAAGAATCCATCGATGCCGCCATTAATGCCGCCAAACGAATAGGAGACATCAGAAATAACGGCCCCTGCTACGTAGTAATTTCCTGCATCATCCACAGCGATATCAAAGATGATGTCATCATCAGAGGTGCCAAATTGCCGTCGCCAGAGCAAGGCTCCACTGCGGTCATACTTCGCCACAAAATTGTCTTGTCCGCCCATGCTGCTTCCATTCGGCAAGGTGCCGTCGGTGGTTCCAGCAACATAGACATGGCCGCTACTATCGACATCAATGCCGTAGGCATAGTCATTCTCACTACTGCCAAATTGACGCGTCCAGGTTGGCACATCAATAACAGATGTCCCTCCACCACTGCCACCCGTTCCATTATCAGTTCCACTACCGCCCGTTCCGCTGTCACCCGTTCCTCCGGTGCCATCGTCGCCAGTCTGCGTGTTGCCTTCGCCAGAAGTGTCGTCAAGTGGGGTTGCGGTGCCGATCAGATGAAATTTGGTTCCTTTCCCGTTCTGCTCGCTGTAGGACACCCGAACGTAATACGTGCCTTCGTCCAGCTCAGTTCTAATTTTTTCTGCCGTGTTGCCACTGCGGGATGACCGTCCTACCCGGTTCAGATAGCGACGAATTTCTCCACGTTTCAATTCATCAAAATCTTGATTGCCAATTTTACGGAGTGCTCTTTTTTCTCTGCCTTTGATGGAAAAAACTTCAAGGTCAATATCCTCTCGGTTTTTCTTGGCGACGAGTTTCACGTTGCTGCTGGCAGTGAGCTTAAATTTGAGCAAGTCAGTTGTGTCGTCTATCCCTAAGGTGTCGTTGAAAACTTTTCGTTTTGTCTTCAGCTGTCTCAAGTTACGAGCATCCGATAGGGTGTTGGGCGCGCGATCGCCGTTCATAGCAACTCCTTGATTCAATTCTCTTGGCAACGTGGGCTGTCAAAATGCACAGCCGTGCAGTGTTAGAAAACACACCTCATCAGAGTGGCGAAAAGAATTAACCCGTCACCAGCGCAATCTCACTGAACCCCCGTCCCTATGCATGTCCATCACCGTTTAGTCGTCCGTAAAGAAACGGGCGACTCTGTAGCGGTTTACAAGCGCGTTCAGTACAAAACAAACCCGAATCTATGGGGCATGCCGCCCCATGCTCCTGGATTTTCTCTG
>JAYKJC010000231.1:0-3085 GCA_035285885.1 Leptolyngbyaceae cyanobacterium
GTATTCGTCGCGGATCAGCCTTGTCACATTGCAGACCGGCTCTGTCGGATACTTCGGCATTCTGGCGTCAACCGGGGCGCTTTCCACGACGCTCACAATCGCCTCGCTCACGGACGCGGTCGGTTTCGGGTTCACCCAAGGAACCGACACAAACTGGCAGGTCATCCACAACGACGCGGCCGGGGCACCGACGAAACTCGACATGGGCGCCAGTTTTCCTGTTTCGAGCACGACGAACGTCTATACCTTCTTCGTGGCCTGCCCGCCGAATGGATCGTCGATCTTTGTTGAAGCCGTCGAAGAAGTCTCTGGCGCCAAATACATCGCCGAATTGACGACCGATATCCCGGCCAGCACGACTTTTCTCACGTTGCGAAACTTCCTGCACAACGGCGGGGTGGCTGCGGCCGTCGCCTACGATTGCAGTGGAGTATACCTCGAAACGAATTACTAGGGACCGGCATGATGAACGATGCAGCCTTCTTCTCCGCCCTGCGCCGTCGCAACAGCGGGGTCTTCGGGGCCAGCCTCAGCCAGGGGCAGGTAGACGGCCTGAACCGCCTTCTCGCCGCCGGGAAGGGGCTTCCCGTCTCGTGGCTCGCCTATGCGCTGGCGACGGCCTACCACGAGGTCGGATCGGGGATGCAGCCCAAGTCGGAGAACATGGATTACAGCGCCGAGGGGATCAGCAAGACATTCGGCGCGCACCGGCTACAGGGGCATTCCCCGGCATCACTGGCGCGCAACCCGGAGAAGCTGGCGAACGTCGTCTACGGCGGGCCGTGGGGCGCGGAAAACCTCGGCAACACGCAGCCGGGCGACGGCTGGAAGTTCCGGGGCCGCAACTACTCGCAGATGACCGGGCGCCGCAACTACGGGCGCATTGGCCAGATGATCGGCGTGGATCTGGTCGGCAACCCCGACTTGGCAAACACCCCGGATTTCGCGGGGGACGTTCTTTTCGCCGCGATGGAAGCCGGCGTCTACACCGGGCATGGCTTCAAGGACCACCTGCCCAACGGCCCCGCCAATCTCCAGCAATTCGTGCAGGCGCGGCGGATCATCAACGGGACCGACAAGGCCGACCGGATTGCCGGATACGCGATGGCGTTTCAGGATGCCCTTGTGGAGGCCGGATATCGCGCGGCGAAGGCCCCTGCGCCGATCACCCTGCCGCCCCTAGCCTCGACAGAGCAGGCCGCTCCTGCGCCCGCTCAGGGCTTCTGGGCGTGGCTTCTCGCCCTTCTGAAAGGAGGCAAGTGATGGATCGACTTCGCTTTTGTTTCGTGAATTGCGGGATGCCCTCGGACCAGTGCGATTGTTATCGGTCCATGTTCCCCCATGGCGCGCCCGCCCCGACCGACCACGTGCCACTCCCGATGGAAGTCGCAGTATTTCTCCCGCCGCAGGCGCAACCCGCTGGCGCTACAGAAGGAGGCAAGTGATGGATTACGCACCTTACGCGCGGATCGTCATCCGCTACATCGTCGGCGCCGTGATCGGCATGGACGCGGCGGACACGCTCGCAGGCGATCCGGATGCCGTGACCATTGTGGCTCTTGGCATCGGGGCGGCGGTCGAAGCCGCCTATGCCTTCGCCAAGCGCAAAGGGTGGGCGACGTGACCGACCTCGCCATTGCGGCCGGGCTTTTGGGCTTCCTCTGTTTGGTGGCTCTGTGGATTTACACCGTTGGCGGGAAGGACGCTCGGAATGACCTCAAGGAAAAAGACCGCGACCGGGCGGCTAGTATTCGTAACCGCGCTCGCACTCTTGATGAGCGGGTGCGGGATTACGACGATGCCGGGTGGCGAGACTGAGCAGGCAATCTGCCAGACGATAGGCGACAACCTTCCGACCCGTTCTCGGCAGGACACCGACCAGACGCAAGCGGAAATTCAACGGCTGTATGCCGCGTTCGAGGTGGCTTGCGATGTCTGACGATCCCGGATCGCGGCGCGACCCGCCGCACACCGATTCCGACTGGATCTATATGTGGTCCGGGGCGGGCAAGGCGCACAAAGCCTGGGTCATCGTCGGGCCTATCTCCGCCGCAGTCACCAATTGGAAGGCTTGGGTCATCATCGCCGGGATTGTCGGGTTCATTCGGGGGCCTGACCTTCTGGCCATTCTTCTGCCGTGGCTCACTTCTTTGGGTGCGCCATGAATTACGTGGAGACTGGAATCGGCGCGGTTGGGGTCGGGCTTTTCCTCGCGACGGCGGCGGGCGTGGTCCTGCCGGCGCCAAAGCCTATTGTCGTCCATTCTCTGCGTTATGTGGATGGCATCGTCTACCAGGACAGGACGGTGACGACTCCGGAAGACCGCTTCTTTGCATTTTGGGCGGCGGCCGTGATCGACGCAGAGACGGGGGCGCCGTTGCGGCATTGCGCCGGGGATGGGGCTTGGCCCTACAAGCCCGGACGCATCACAGCGGAAATAGAAATATCCGAATGGGTTGGCTCTGCGGAATGCACGGCCGACAGTATCCCGCCGGGATCGTATCGCCTCGTAGCCACATGGTCATGGGGGAACGACAGCACGTCTTTTGAAGGACCTGCATTCACAATCGGAGACTGACCATGAAAGCCATTCTGACCGTGGCGGCCATCGCCATGGCATCGCCTGCCCATGCGCAGACATCATGCGCAACGCATGACGAGCAGGTTTCCTACCTCGCCAGGGAATGGGGGGAAAGTCGTCATGCCATCGGCATGACAATGACCGGCGCCGTCGTGGAGATTTTCGCGTCTCCCCAAACGGGAACATGGACAATTGCAGTCACGACGCCGGGCGGCCCGACGTGCCTCGCGACGTGGGGATCAGGCTTCGAGATCCTCGACGAAGCCCTCCCCAACACCGACCCGCCGACCTGAACCATGGGGCTGCGCAATGAAGCCCGCGCCCTGTCGATAATCGACACGTGGCGCGCGACGGGGCGAAATGTCTCTGAAACCGGACGATTGCATTTCCCGGACAGGACGGAAAACAATCAGCGGCGGGACGTTCGCCGTGCCTTGGATTGGGGTGTCCAAAAGGGGGAAATCCTTCCCGGCGAATACGACCCAACGCCGACGCCGAGCGCCA
>JAYKJC010000232.1:0-2697 GCA_035285885.1 Leptolyngbyaceae cyanobacterium
TGAACTGCTATGGCGGGGTCGTGTTTAGTCAGCGGGTGCTGCTGACTCTGGTGGATTCGGGCATGGGCCGTGAGGATGCTTATCGAGTGGTGCAGTCTTGCGCCCACGAAGCATGGAACAATCCCGAAGGCAATTTCCAGGCGCTCATCGCCGAGCATCCTGAGGTGAAAGAACGTTTGTCTGAGGCGCAAGTGCACGAGTGCTTTGATCCTAAACATCATCTCCAAAACCTAGAGAAGATTTACGCACGGCTCAATATCTAGCGGTTGATTCAGTTTTAACCCCGCTAGACTCGTTTTAGCTCCTAAGCTTCACAGCGGTACCGGATGCGGTGATTAACAGTAACACCCCCGTTTCGCTGACGTTGATGGTGCCTGTATCGAGTCGAATGCCGATGACAGCGTCGGCACCGAGTCGTTGTGCCCGTTGTTCGAGTTCGATCAGGGCGTCTTGGTGTCCCCGCTCGAAAACCCGCTCATAGGCTCCGGTGCGTCCGCCGATAATGTCTCGAATGCCCGCAAAGAAGTCCCGGAGGGCGTTGCTGCCAAAGACGACCTCTGCGGTGACGACGCCCAAATGAGCTTCTACAGAGGCTCCGGCGATCGCCTCGGTTGTCGATAGAATCATAGTTTTTCCTCACAATCTGAATGTGTTGAAAGACATCCGTTGCCGTTGTCCCAACATCATCACCCACGTGCACCTACTACGGTACCGAATGCTGACGGGCTTCGGGGGGCGATCGCCCTGGACTCGTTAAAACGCTATAGAGGTTTACGGATAGTCAAATGACGCAACAAACCGTTATGATTCCTGTTAAATGATTGTGAGACTTGAATCAAGGTAATGATACTGTTCGACCAACGATGCCCCTTTCATCCCAGAATGCTGTAGCAATCCTGAATGGTTTGTGAGAGTTGGGGCGGGCTTAGCCTGCCCCAACTCTCACAAACACAAACCATTTCACAAATCAAATAGGATCGCTACATTCATCTGGGGTGTTCAGAAATCCAATAGCAATCAATAGCAATCAATTCTCGTAAGGTATTTGATAGACCAGAATGAACATTTGCGATAATCAACTCCACTCAGTGTGGAAAAAAATTCTCGTCATGGGTAGTCTGTCGGCTGCTGCAACGATGATGGTTTGTCTGCCCTCGCAAGCGTCCGACTCGCTCATTGCTCAGTTTCAGGTGGCTCAAGCCACGGATGAGCGATTGAATGAACTCCTGGAATCGGGGCAAGAGCTTGTAGAAGACGGCAACTATGCCCAGGCATTGAGTGTCTATCAAGAAGCAGCGCGACTGAAGCCAGACAATGCTCGCATTTTTTCGGGAATTGGCTATGTCTACGCCCGACAGGGTGACTTTGAGAATGCTATTACGGCCTATGAGCGGGCGATCGCCCTTGAGGATAGTAACCCTAACTTCCACTACGCCCTGGGGTTTAGCCATGCACAACTGGGGAATGATGAAGAGGCTGCACGGGAATATCGACGCACGACCGAGCTTGACCCCAATAACACCGACGCATACCTGGGGCTTGGCATCATTTCAACTCGACTTCAACAGTACGATGAAGCGCTTGATGCCTATCAAACGTTTTCTGAACTTCGGCCTGGAAATGTTGATGTGTATGAGCTGATCGGGGGCATGTACATCCAGCAGAATCAATTTGAAGAGGCGATCGCCATTCTAGAACGTGCCCTGGAACTGGCTCCTCGACGAGGCGGGCTCTATTTCAACATTGGTGTAGCCGAAACAAATTTGGGGAATGTCGAGCGCGGCATCTCCCTATTTGAGCAAGCGGCTAATCTCGATCCGGAGCTGGTCGAAGCTCACTTGCAGGTGGGTGACATTCGTCGAGCCCAGGGAGATTTAGTCAAGGCCATTGAATCCTATCAGCGGGCCGTTTCAGCCCAACCTCAAAACGCAGAAGCTCATGCCCTTCTGGGAGATGCGTGGTTTCAGTCGGGAGATTATTTGCGAGCCATTGTGTCCTATCGGCAACTTGTGGAGTTACTTCCGAATAATCCTGAAGCTCATATGAGGCTGGGGCAGTCGCTGCAAAATCGAGACCGCTTTTCGGAAGCGAGTGCGTCCTATCAACAGGCGTTGGAACTTTTCCAGCAGCAAGGCAATGCAGATGGAATTGATCGGGCCGAAGCCGCCATCAATACTCTCTGATGATGCCTAACCCCTAATCCCCCATGCCTAACCCCTAATCCCTCATCGCTGGGGAGTTTTTTGACTAAGGCTTCGGTATGCCGCAGTGATGACCTTCATTCGCTGTTCAGCAAGCTGTCGAAATTCGGGGGCAAGTCCCATCACCTTGTCGGGATGATTCATGCGGGCCATGTGGTGATACGCCGAACGAATTTCAGTTAATGTGGCACCGGGCCGAATCCCCAGTACTTCATAGGCGTCAGGCTGCTTTTCTTTATCCTTCGAAGGATCTCGGCCATTCTTCCCAAACTCGTCTTCTTTTTGTCGAGGAGAAAGCCATTGCTGAACGCTGTTAAAGGTCTTTGTAAACCGCTCCGCCATCGTCACGTTCGAGACATGGAGACGGAAACTGAGACCGATGCTGGCTAGAAACTGAAGCAGCCCATATTGCACTTGCAAGAGCCGAGGGTTGTGCTTGGCCTTGGGGTCAGGCTTGCCCGATGGTGTCACGTGCTGCCAGGTTTGGCCAATGATG
>JAYKJC010000233.1:0-2631 GCA_035285885.1 Leptolyngbyaceae cyanobacterium
AAACGTGTTTCTAAGGGCATACTCGGAACGTGCGATCGCCTTCAATATTTGGATTTATCAATAAAAATTAAGGTAGGGGTAGAAAATTAATCCGATCTCGATACTCATCCTCAAATGAAGCATCGGCAATAAGCAGTAGCTCTGATAGATTTTCTCCGACACTCAGTTTGACGTTCAAAATGAATATTCCTGGTACATGTCGCCCCTGCGCTATATGGTCGCTGAGGTGGACAGGCATAGACTTACGGTTGTTCGTCACCAAAATAAACTCATGATCCTCACACCAGGACAAAATTTCTGGATCGAGGGTTCCTCTGGGTGGCGCAGTCAGTTCGCCGACTGCCAACACAAATAGATCAGGTCTTAATCGTCTCAATTGAATGATGTAGATGGGATCAACATTTTCATCCATAAGATACTTGAGGATCATTTGCCTGCCTCGCCATATCCCGTTCTGCCCTGAGTCGGCGTAGTTTTTCTGCCACTGGGGGCGGGTTGCGTCGCTGTTCTTCTCGCATTTGGTCTGCCCACTCCAGCCAATCGGTCATGTATCCATTAACAGCGGCCTCATGGTGCAAGTAATACAAGATTGTCGCGTAAACTTGCTCCAAGTTTAGGGATGGATAGGTATTGGCAATTTCTTCGGGTGTGCGAGCACGAAAAAGGTAGTCAAACAGAACTGTCTCAATTCCAACACGTGTCCCCTTAATCCGAATGTCATCATCGGCTAGGAAATTGAAATAGTCCTCAAGTTGCATAACTAACCTCCCTAAATGCGTGGAGAATTCTAATTCTATTTGAGTAACCTCTTCAATGGGCAAATGATGACACTATTCTAGGGTGTTTTACTGAGTCCTAATGTACTTTTCTCAATAGCTAATACGTATGTTCCCAAAAGGTAAAAAAGGGAGCCCAATCTAGTTCAGAAAGCTTTTGAAGCACTGCATCATATGGAGAGGCACAGGTAAAACCTGAGCAAGACATCGAGTGGTTTGAAACTTCTTTTTCATTAGAACATTAGAAGGGGGCATGGTGTTTCAGTTCGCTGGTGTGAAGCCAAAGCGAGCGTAGAACTGGAGGAGGTGATGCACAGTCACAGGCCTCGAATGATTCGACAAGGATTCCCGGCGGCAAAGACCTTTGGGGGAATAGTGCGAGTAACCACACTACCCGCTCCAATCGTAGAGCCTGAGCCAATCGTCACGCCAGGACAAATAATCGCCCCTCCACCAATCCACACATCACTCCCAATTTCGATCGGCAACGCATACTCCCATCCATCCTTTCTCACGGCGGAATCAAGCGAGTGAGTTGCTGTGTAGATTTGCACGTTGGGGCCGAGCAAGACGCGATCGCCAATTCGCACAGTATTGCAATCGAGAATGACGCAATCATAGTTGATGAAGATGTTCTCACCTGCAAAGATGTTGAACCCATAATCGCATCGAAACGAGGGCTTGATCTCAGCCCCGTTTCCAAGAGAACCGAACAGGTCTTTGAGCAGGGATTGGCGCTCCTCAGATGCATCGGGAGAAGAGGCATTGAAAACGTGTAGGATGCGTTGGGCATGACGGTGCATGCGGCTCAGTTCAGGATCGGTCGCGATGTAGGGCTCTCCAGCAAGCATTCTCTCTCGCATTGACTTTTGTGAGTTGGCTTGATTCATATTCTGAGGTGACGTGCAGGTGAGCGATCGCCCCGTCCCTTCGATATTCTGCTGATGCTTTGAGCGTTAAAGGTCGTCGTGAAGGGTTGATTTCAGCGTTTCAAGGACGTGAAGCGGAATGGGCAGGAATCGTGCAAGGGTTCGAGTCGTCTGAAACTTCCTTTTCATGGATGAGGGCATTGTATCCCAATTGGCTGGTGTAAAACCGAGGCGAGTGTAGAACTGGAGGAGGCGATCGCCCAAACACTCTAAATACAGTGGCTGATCGGCTTGCTGAATGAGATGGTGGGTAAGGGCGGTGCCGAGTCCCTGATGCCGCCAGTGGGGATGAATCACCAGACTACCGAGTTCTTGAGCATCATCGAAGTTTCGCAGTTGGCCACAGCCAATGATGGAGGGAGGAGCCGAGGAGGGAGACTCCATCTGTGTCTCAATCACCCAAAACTGCTGCCAGCGGATCTGGGTGGGGTCGAGCCATGCCGACAGCACGAGTCGTCGAATGGGCCACGCATCTGAGCTGGTCGCTGGGCGTATGCGCCAGTCATCCTCCAATCGCTTCATGGGATCATGCCAAAATCGTCTACAGTAATCACAATGCGATAGTCCTTAAAATATAAGGATATTTGGACAGGCGGGCTGCGCCCGCCCACCTAAATATCCTTACAGGTTTACCACTACCCACAATGCCATTGGTTCGAGAGTCACGTGTTGGTTATTGTCCCTCAATTTGGTCTAATTCAGTCTTTAAGTCCCTCGTTAAGCACTCAACTCATTGTCGTCAGTAGCTATCTGGTCCTCGTCGCCCTGCTGGCGACGGTGAGTCAAGCTGTCTTCGATGCTGGGTACGAAGTCACGCGCAAAATCGTTCACATCGGTACCGGAAATGTGATTGTGCTGGCGTGGTTGCTGGATGTGCCCAGTTGGTTGGGCATTTCGGCGTCTGTTCTCTTTAGCCTCGTCACTCT
>JAYKJC010000234.1:0-27389 GCA_035285885.1 Leptolyngbyaceae cyanobacterium
TCAGCTAATCCGTAAGCACAGCGTGCAACAGCTAACGCAACTCTCATGCGCTTTGTCAGTGCATAGCCCGTTGCCGATTTAAGAATGGTGTGATGTCCGACAACCTCGGTGATATGCCAGCCACTCGTAGCGTAGAACCGATTAAAGTCGCGGGCAACTCTTTCCAAGTCAGGGTCGGGCGATCGCTCATAGAGAAATCGCATTTCTTCGTAAACGACCTGCGGAATATAACACGCTCCAGCCCGTGAAAAGCCGAGCCATTCACGCGTTGACGTTGACGACAGAGTGCTGATATCCAATACGAGGACGATAGGGGGCATGGTTGCCATGCTAACCTCCGATGCCAAGTTGGCTAGATAATCCAGGTGTTAGTGGGAGGAGGATCGCTGCTGCCATAAATAATGCCAGCAATCCCAGTGCGGCACGCGCATCATTGGGTTCTGTCATCTCATTCAGGCTCGGACGTTCTAAGCTCCGCTGCAAAAATAAGATGATAATGGCCCAGTAGAGCGCTAGCGGTTGAACCAACGTAATGATTCCCAGCAAGATAACAGTTGCGATAGTCATTCGTCGAGCAATTGTCCGTCCATAAATGGCCTGAACAATGCGCCCACCATCTAATTGTCCCGCAGGCAAGGTGTTTAGTGCAGTAATCACCAAGCCTAACCAGCCCACAATCATCAGCGGATGAATATCGACAATCGGTTGCTGAAGTTGGCTACCCAGAATAATTCGTGAAATAACTCCAACCAAGACTGATCCCTGAAGCAGTGAAGTTGGAATTTGGAAGAAGCTACCCTGATGGGATAACAATAAACCGATTATCAAAAAAACTAAAGAAAGAACACCCCCAAAAATTGGGCCTGCGATCGCAATATCAAATAGTACCGTGCGATTTGAGAGCACCGTTTCAAATCGTGTCAATGACCCAAACGATCCAATTTGCAGGGCAGGAATCAGAAACGGGGGACTGAGTTTGACCTGATATTCTTTCGCCTTGATCCAGTGCCCCAGTTCGTGGGCAAAGAGAATGCTCATGATGCCAATGGCAATCCACAACGAGTCAGGAATGCGTTCTGAATCAGTAAAGATATTGAATCCCTGTAAGATGCCTGCGGTTTCTAAACAGGTGATGAAAGTGGCGATCGCCAAGACGATAGACACCACAAATTGAAAAGGTGTTGTCGGTTCCGGGACATTCGTAGACGGCAAAACGATGACCACTGGCTTGCCGTCAGGCCCTTCTAGCAGATAGAGGGAGTAGCGATCGCCCAACCGTTCATGCAGCAAGGCGGAGAGCTTTTGATGCACCTGCTCTGGCTCACCCCGTAAGTTTCCCTTAAAAGCGGCTCCATCTTGATAGGGAACAGCGTCGGTGGAGTAAAAGGTATCGATGCCAAAAATACCCTTGATGCGCTCTAAGTCGGCTGGGTCAATTCGCTGGGTGGCGGTTGATGAAGATTCTGACTCATTCTGACGATTAGTAGAACTAGCAGGGGGTGGATCTGTGGGGCGATCGCCTCCCTGAGAAGACTCTGTGAATGGATGCACTGCTTTTGGGCGATCCGCAGACTTGGCGTATGACGACTGACTAGAAGTCTCATTCTCCCCCGAGGGTGATGCCCCTGATGGTGATCCAGATGCGGATGGGTCTGCTCTAAATTCAGATCTGAACTCAGACTTCTGTTGCGATACGGCATCCTGGCTCTCGGCCCGGAGCTTATTCCCAAGGACAACATAGAGGACGGCTGATCCGACAATCAACATCAAGATGACTGCAAAATTCAGGAAAATTCCAGTTGCGGCCAACCCCAAAAATAAAACCCAGGGAAACACCAGCACAACAGACTGTAGCCATGCAAAAACGCCCATTTTTCCATAGGGCTGGGCACGACGAAAGCCCCAAACTAATATGCCAATTACACCAACCAAGAGTAAGAGTGTCACCATACGCTCCGCATTTCGCCTCGCGAATTCACCTCGTCCGTTGTTCAGACTTCTTTTTAGGACTTCCGCCAGTCCCCTATACCGAGGTAACTTCTTGGGGTGGCGGGCTGTGCCCGCCACCACCCACAAAAGTACGTAGTCCTACTGTTAAGACTTCATAGTTTAGCTTAACGGGTTTGTGAATTCAGCTTCATACTTTTTAGCGTTAGATGCCATTGAGATGATGCCCCTTCTTCATTTCAAACAGGTTCATTTACGACTTGGCAAAGTTTACGAATCAAAGAGGGTTTTGGGCGCGCCCAAAACCCTCTTTGATTCGTTGCGATTGGAGAAGTTTGCCAAGTCGTGTTCATTTCCACTGGCCCATTTCACACTGGATCAACCACAATCTCAGTAGGAGTCTGCGGGTCGGCATCAAACACTGGGTTAACGGACGTGCTGATGTATTGCAGTTCTCCACCGACCCAAATGCGGGCTTGCAGACCATAGGTTCGTCCGGGCAGGATTTGTTCGGAGTGATAGCCGAGCTGAAATGCCAGGGGAACCTGCTGTCCAGCAGTTGGTACGGTGATGGTAGCAAGGGTTTCGGCAGCGGCATCCTGACGGCTGATATCCAATAACCTGACCTCCAGAACTGCATCGGGCGAGAGCGCAATGCGCTGCCGATAGGTGACGGTTCCTGTAAGGGTTTTGGCCGAACTCGACTCGGTGTTGTGTTGCCACTCATCGTCAATGACGAGCTGCTGCTCTCCACTCTGGGAGACAAAAATCTTCACCGTGCGATCGCCTCGATGGATATAGTCCGTTCCTTCTGGATTAGGTTCTCGTGTCGCACTACCCGCATCGAGTTCAAGCGTTTGAGTTTGGGTGTTGAAAAGATTGATGGCTAGCTCCTCGCCCTCACGGAAGACACGCACGGCATAATCACCTGCGTGAAAGAGCTGCACAGTATCTTCAAACGGAATGACGATTGAGGACGATTCAGACGACGAAGCTGCACTATCCTCGCCTAGAATTTGCGTAAATCGTAATGGCTGCTCCAGTTCTTCACTGTCAATGAAGAGAAACGCCCCTTCTAAACGCACCGTCTGAGCTGACTCGATCGCCCGAAAATAGCGACTCTCTTGATCCATCACCGCAGGCGGACACAATCGTTGGGTTGAGCCAATAACGCCAACTGAGAGGCGATCGCCCTCTTGCTCAATACCTGCAAAATAGCGGTTACAGCCCCCTGTCCCCGTAATCCGATAATCATCCCCAAAGCGAAGCGTCGTCTGCACTCGATCAAGCACCCCGCTGCCTCCCAGATCTTCGAGGAGCCATTCTGTATTGGCGAGATCTTCTGTATTGATGAGATCGGTAGAATGATTTGAAGGGTTTGAGTGGGGTTGGGTCATAGCTGATGCTGAGAGTCCTGACACTGAGAGTCCTGACGCTGAGAATCCGAACCATCCAAATGCTGCCGTTAAGGCGAATGAAATCCAACGAGTTTGCATGTCAGCACATCTCCTACATTCTGTGAAATATTCTGTGAAACGTGGTCTAGGTGTACGGTTCTAACCTGAGGAACCTATTGCTATATCCCTCGGAGTTAAGGTCTCAAGCCCGTCTCTGTCGCTATGCGACCTAAGAACATCCGAGAACTGAAGAATCCACGGCCTCACATGAGAGTGTGTAACGTCAATCTATTCAATCCGTTCAACTCCATTAGGGAGAAGGGAAATAACGTGTGAGGGGCGATCGCCATATTCAAACCTATCAGGGTGTGTAGACCAATTTGCCTCGGTTACAAAATATGCAACGCGCCCCCATCAACGCAATGATGGAGTGAACTGCGCGAAATAGATGTGATGTATGGGTGAATGCGATCGCTGTCCGCATTCACCCACACAAATGCGCTAGATATGGGGAACTTATGTAAGTCCTGATGTTGATAGTTGAGTTTTTAGATCCTGGTCTGGATTGATGTGCTGTCCACGCTGCGCACGATCTGACAAGTGTTGATGACTGATGGTCTGGGTGCCTCGACTGTCAGACATGGCTCCCAATGAAGAGTGGGACGAGGGCACCGTCCACAAGAGCCAGGAGCTATTGCTGCTGACATGATCGAGACGTGTCGGAAACTGCGTCAACCAAATCACCGATGATGCCTTTGGGGTTGCTTGAGGATTGCCCTGGTGGGGGGCGATCGCCGCTAACGCTTCATATACAGAAGGCTGGGTGTTCAGCATTCCAAATTCTGCAGTCCAAACGCTGGCGGCCATCTGTTGGCGACGGGCGTAATCATAGAGTGAAATGGCGGCGATCGCCGCCTGCTCAAACGACTCAGGATGCCAGTCAATGGCCGTGTCAATCGCAATCACAACCGAGGGATGGCTCGACAAAACTTCCAGTTCTCTAACTCTCAGTTCGCCATAGCGGGCACTGGTTCGCCAGTGGATCAGCCGAGTGGGGTCGCCCCACCGATACGGACGCAACGCCCGCGTCAACCCTTCATTGGCCTGTCGAGCATTCTGCTGATTGAATCGCTGGCTCCGAGACTCGTGCCCCAACTCATCCATCAACGGGCACTGTTCAAGCGCCAAAATTGTGGGATAGACGATGGCTCGTGCAGGTGCTTGGCTGTCTCTTCGACACCAAAAGAGTCCCAGGGGTGCGGCTGTACGAAACTGAACAGTTGACCATTCGTAAATGCCGCGCGGAACGGCTGGCATGGAATACTTCCACTCAAAGAGCCCGTGGGGCTTGAGCTGATCGATCACGGTCTGCGCGGAATGATTGCCTAAATGAGTTAAGGACGTGGGTAATGCGTCCTTCAGTTGCAGCAATTCTCGCGCTTGAGAACGGGTGTTGTGAATCGTAACGTGAACTGCCATCGCCGTACCAGCCATGGTAGGCAGAATGGTGTGACGCTCCACAGAGAGCCCTTTGAGAATGCGGGGCGGCAGAGATGCGGCGATCGCCAGCAGCGCGAGAATACCCCCACTCATCACATAGAGCCAACCCGCCATGGTATTCGTTGCAGCACCAAAGAAGAACAGCACTAAGCCGCCCAGCACCCATCCGGGGTAAGCCGGGACAACCCAATTTATTTCGAGCCAACGGAAGATAGATTGAAGAAAGGTCATGAATGAATCTCGTTGGGACAGTAGCCGTAGGGCATCGCTTTACTCAGGTGTTGACCCTACCCCCATCGTCCCGATGCCGACTCTTTTAAGGATGCCCCCCCACAGGAAAAAGTGGCGCATGTTAAGAGCGAATCGGGCATGATAGAAGCAATCACGTTATAATCCATACGAATGTGTCCGTTAATTAAGAAGCTGTTAATTAAGAAACATTTATATGAGTGATCCGTTAATTCGAGCTTTTTTCGTGGGTCGGGCGATCGCCGAAGCTGTTAATGAGCAGCTTGAAGCCGCTGTAACTGGGGCATTAAGTGAGTTTGGCAAGTTCGACGCTGAACAAAGGGAGCGCTTGCGGAACTTTTCATCCGATGTTGCAGAACGAGCAAATCGTGAAGAGCAGCGCTTCGCTCAGAATACATCTACTTCGTCCACCGACGCAGACAGCAGCTTTGTGACGAGTGAGGATGATATTCAGGCGCTGATTGATGACCTGAGAGCCGAAATTGCTCAACTTCGCACAGAACTTCAGCGGTATCGCAATCGTTCTACATAGCGATGATCAATCTGTGACGGTTGTCGCTTGAACGTTCACGGTGTTCGAGTGAAAATCGGTCAGCGATTAAGCACTGGCTGAATATGTCAGGTCTGGTTACCAGTCTTTGGGTGTATTCCAAAAGCTGAGTTACTTGAGCATCTAGATTCAAACGCGCCCTGGCTTGAAAAGCTGAACTAGGCCAAACACCGGATTAATTAACAGCTAATAAATTGACAATTGAATTAGATTTCTCTGAAAACATTTAAATTGTACGAGATAAAACAGGTGCCTGTTTCTTCTAACTCATTCTTATCTGATCCATCGTTTGAAAAATCGCGCTTAGGAGCTGCGAGCTACAATGGTGCGCAATCGCTTGGTTCCGAATCTCTCGAATCCGAGATGAGTGGTTCAGAGTCAGGCTATTGGTTAAGCCAGGAAGTGTCTGAGAAGGGAATTAATGTGGAGGCGATCGCCCAGTCCTCAAGAACATACGCATCTGGAAAGACCTACAGCTGGAGCAAAGAGCGATACTCAAAAACTCAGCGATATGTTCACATTTGGTCTTTCGTTCTGAGACTGTTAGGGGCTCAGTGGCTCTACAAGAAACCCTGGAGCTACCCAGGAGGCATGACCGATGAAGCAAAATCCCATCGTCGCCTCGCTCTAGCTATTTGGATTCGAGAAACACTGCTCGATTTGGGGCCAACGTTTATCAAAGTAGGCCAGCTCTTTTCGACCCGAGCAGATCTATTTCCAGCAGAATTTGTAACCGAGTTGTCCAAGCTTCAGGATCGCGTTCCGGCCTTCAGCTATGAACAAGTCGAACAAATTATTGAGCAAGATATCGGTAAGACGGTTCCTGATCTCTATCGAAATTTTGATCCCATTCCCATTGCTGCAGCAAGTCTGGGTCAGGTTCACCGTGCGCAACTCCATTCTGGAGAAGAAGTGGTCGTTAAAATCCAGCGCCCAGGATTAAAGCGGCTGTTCGAAATTGACCTTGCCATTCTCAAAGGCATTGCTCACTACTTTCAGCGTCATCCCAGTTGGGGACGCGGGCGAGATTGGCTCGGCATCTATGAGGAATGTTGCCGGATTCTATGGCTAGAAATCGATTACCTGAATGAAGGACGAAATGCGGATACCTTTCGTCGAAACTTTCGCGACGTTTCATGGGCGAAGGTTCCGCGAGTGTATTGGCGCTATACGTCTCCGCGAGTCCTCACTCTTGAGTATTTACCCGGCATCAAGATCAGTCACTACGAGGCCATTGAAGCTGCCGGACTCGATCGCACAGAATTAGCCAAGCTTGGAGCCCAAGCCTATCTGCAGCAGTTATTGAACGACGGATTTTTCCATGCAGACCCTCATCCAGGAAATATTGCAGTCGCGTCTGACGGGGCGCTGATTTTTTACGACTTCGGCATGATGGGCACGGTTCAGCAGATTACGCGCGCCCGTCTGATGGAAACCTTTTTTGGTATCGCGCAAAAAGATGCTGAACGAGTCGTCAACTCATTAATTGACCTGGGGGCACTGTCTCCTGTAGACGACATGGGGCCTGTACGGCGGTCTGTCCAGTACATGCTGGACAACTTTATGGATAAGCCGTTTGAGGCTCAATCGGTCAGCGATATTAGCGACGACCTGTACGAGATTGCTTACGACCAACCCTTTCGATTTCCAGCAACGTTTACGTTTGTGATGCGAGCGTTTTCAACATTAGAGGGTGTTGGGAAAGGGCTCGACCCGAACTTTAATTTCATGGAAGTGGCTAAACCCTATGCAATGGAACTTATGAGTAACGATCGTTCATCTCAACCTGGAGCATCCGGCACAATTTTGGGAGAGTTGAGTCGGCAGGCGGCTCAAGTCAGTACCTCAGCCTTGGGACTCCCTCGTCGCCTGGAAGATACTCTCGAAAAGCTTGAAAGGGGTGATATTCGCCTCCGAGTCAAAGCAACGGAGACCGACAAAGCCCTCCGTCAGCTCGGGAGTGTTAACATGGGCACAAACTATACGTTGCTAATTGTTGCATTCACGCTCTCGGCAACAATTTTGCTTGTAAATGAGTATATATGGCTGGCTATACTAGCAGCACTGGCAGCGATCGCTGTTGGAGTTGCATTCATTCGTCTGTTAATGAAGTTAGGTCGCTATGACCGTACGTTCTAAACTAGAGATCGTCACTCCCACGCTCTTTTGAGCCAAGAAGTCCCTTATTTGTCGCTGGTCTGTCAACGCCAGGCGGTTTTTAGACCGATGGAATTCTGTTTTGTTAGCTTATGAAACGTCTCTTCACAGGTCTCACCGATCCGGGACTTGTTCGCTCCGCCAATCAAGATTCGTACTTTATTGACCCAGAGGGTCGATTTTTTATAGTGGCAGATGGAATGGGGGGACATGCAGGGGGGCAGGAGGCCAGTCGGATTGCAACAGAGGTGATTAAAACCTACCTGAGCGATACATGGGCATCGAGCGAAGAATCGTCTGCTCTTTTAAGAGAGAGTATTTTGAAAGCGAATCACGCGATTTTGCAGGATCAACTCTCTCATCCAGAGCGAAGTGATATGGGCACCACGATCGTTGTGGCAATGTTCCGTCACGATAAATCCTGGTGTGCTCATATTGGTGATTCTCGTCTCTATCGCTTGCGCGGGGCGAAGTTGGAGCAGATTACAGAAGACCACACCTGGGTTGCTAGGGCCATGAAAGCTGGTGATTTGACGGCTGCTCAAGCGCGAGTTCATCCGTGGCGACATATTCTTTCAAAATGCTTGGGACGTGAAGATCTGAAGCATGTCGATGTAAAAACTTTTGACTATCAGGGGAGCGATCGCCTCCTGTTGTGCAGTGACGGTCTGACAGAAGAACTGTCGGATCATTTAATTGCCTCTTACTTGAAGGGAATTCGTGCGTGCGAAAAGGCTGCCGATTCTCTCGTGAATGCGGCTAAGGAAAAGGGCGGACGGGATAACATCACCGTTGTTATTGTCACCAATGATCCAAACGGCTGATTCAAACGGCTAAACGTGTTGGTTAAAAGCATTCTCAGCCAGCGGTGTGCTCGACAGAGTTGAAAATTACCAGACCCAGAAATTTCCGTTTCACGATGTACACTACTATACGGATTGTGTGGAGCAATGGAGAAGTCTAGGTGCGCTTGTTTACTACCGTTGCAGGAATACGTCGCTACTTAGCGATCGCAAAAGCCGATGGTCGGCAACAAGGCGGGCAACGAGCTACTGATAAGCATCGGGCTGATCCCTCATTTTTGCCGCAAGTGACCGTCGGGCTTGTGCCCACGATGGGGGCTCTGCATGACGGTCACCTCAGTTTGATTCGCCGAGCCTGTCAGGAGACGGATGTTGTTGTTGTCAGCATCTTCGTCAATCCACTTCAGTTTGCACCCCATGAAGATCTAGACACCTATCCCCGTTCTCTCGAACAGGATCAGCAACGGTGTGAAGAAGTCGGCGTCAGCGTCGTGTTCGCTCCGTCTGTAAAAGAATTGTATGGCACAGCCTTGCAATCACCGACTGAGCAGATGACTCACGTAATTCCGCCGAAGCAGATGACTGCCCGTCTGTGTGGCAACGGACGTCCTGGACACTTTGAAGGGGTTGCGACCATCGTTGTCAAGCTCTTCAACATTATCCGTCCGGATCGGGCTTACTTTGGGCAGAAAGATGCTCAGCAACTCGCTATCTTAAAACAGGTGACGTCTCACCTGAACCTGGACGTTGAGCTTGTTGCGTGTGCCATTGTGCGAGAACCGAGCGGGCTGGCCATGAGTTCTCGAAATACCTATCTGTCCTCTTCTCAGCGTCAGGAGGCGGCCCTTCTCTATCGTGGATTAAAGAACGCCGAGCAACTCTTTAAGACAGGCTTACGCGATCGCCCCTCTCTGGTCGAGGCCGTTAGAATGACAATAGCAAAAGCGCCTGAAATCCGTGTAGAATATATCGACCTTGTTCACCCTGACACCATGACACCCATTGATACCATTGATGAATCCGGATTGCTTGCTGTTGCGGCTCATGTGGGGAACACACGTCTCATCGACAACATTGTTCTGCGCAACCGCCAGCCTATCATTGCCATTGATGGCCCTGCCGGGGCTGGTAAGTCAACTGTGGCTCGCCAAATTGCCCAGAAACTTGGGTTGCTGTACCTCGACACCGGAGCAATGTATCGGGCCGTCACGTGGTTTGTGATGAATGCTAATGTGCCTGTGGACGACGAGCCTGGAGTTGCAGAACTGTTGAGTCACTGCGAGATTCGTCTTTCACCCGATGATTATCAGGCTACGTCGTGTCGGGTCTGGGTCAATGGACAGGAGGTCTCTGACGCCATTCGGACCCCGCAGGTGACCTCCAATGTGTCAGCGATCGCCGCCCACCCCTCCGTGCGTGACGCACTCGTTCAGCAGCAGCGCCGATATGGCAAAGAGGGAGGCATTGTGATGGATGGCCGAGATATTGGCACCCATGTGTTTCCCAATGCGGAGCTAAAAATCTTCCTCACCGCATCCGTTCAAGAAAGGGCACGACGCCGACAAAAAGACTTGAGCCATCAAGGACGTGCGATGAGTCTACAGAACATTGAACAGTCCATTTATGAACGAGACTTGAAAGACAGCACTCGGGCGATCGCCCCTCTACGGCAGGCTCCTGATGCATGCGTCATCAACACGGATGCGCTTTCTGTGGATGAGGTAATCGAACACATCGTCGGTCTGTATCATGAACGCGAAAATCACAACTAAATGGAATTTGCTTTATCGTCTAGCTCATCGTTGGAGTCTGAGTTTGCGCTGATTCCTCAAGCGCCCGAGAATTTTCGCTCAGGCTTCGTTGCCATCATTGGTCGCCCGAATGTCGGCAAGTCAACGCTAATGAATGCGTTGGTCGGGCAGAAAATCGCCATCACCTCTCCCGTGGCTCAGACGACCCGCAATCGTCTCCAGGGAATTCTCACCACCTCAGACGCTCAAATTATCTTTGTTGACACCCCCGGAATTCATAAGCCCCATCACGAGCTGGGGTCTGTGCTGGTGCACAATGCCAAGGCCGCCATCCAGGCGGTGGATGTGGTGCTGTTTGTTGTTGATGCCTCAGCACCCATGGGAAAGGGCGATCGCTTTATCGCAGAACTGTTGAAACACCAGGGGCCTCCTGTCGTTCTTGGGTTAAACAAAGTCGATCAGCAATCGGGCGATCGCCAGACGATAGAACAGGATTATGAGCAGCTTGCCCAGGAGCGTGAATGGAGCATCGCCCGCTTTTCGGCCTTGACCGAAGAGGGACTTCCAGAGCTTCAGCAATCGTTAGTTCATCAACTCAGTCCTGGCCCGTATTACTATCCTCCCGACTTGGTGACCGACCAGCCTGAGCGGTTCATCATGGCTGAGCTGATTCGAGAACAGATCCTCTTGCACACACGCCAAGAAATTCCCCATGCGGTGGCGATCGCCATCGACAAAGTACAAGAAGAACCCAAATTAACTCGTATTCTTGCCACCATCAACGTCGAGCGCGATTCCCAAAAAGGCATTCTCATTGGCAAAGGTGGGCAGATGTTGAAGACCATTGGCAGTGAAGCCCGTCAGAATATTCAAAAGCTTGTCATGGGGAAAGTCCACCTTGAGCTATTTGTCCGGGTACAGCTCCAGTGGAGACAGTCTCGTACGCGTCTGGCAGAGTTTGGCTACCAACGCGAGGCCCAATGAAAAAGTGTCTATGGCTATAGCCCTTGCCCGGTTGCTGTAATTCTAGTAGGACTTACGCCTTTTTGTGGGTGGTAGCAGGCTGCGTCCGCCACCACCCACAAAAAGGCGCTAGAGATGGAGGACTTACGTAAGCCCTGTCTAGAAAAGATGTCATAGACAACACATTCTCTTTGTGACGGATGCAGGTGTTGATGCGGGAATAATCTTGTAGCATGCATCAGTCTGTGTTGCTGCGCAGCAAAAAGAAAAGGGATATGCACAAGAAAAACCCGGCCTATAAAAAGCCGGGCTCCTTGAGAGACGAGCTGTGCAACACTCGACTTCATTATGGGCTGTAGGTACGTATAGAAGCTGTAAAGAAGCAGTGAATATACGCATCTTCGCGTAAAGTTTCTGGCAAGCTCCGTGTGCTGCGTGATGCGTTTTACACCTGAAACATTGATGAAAACTAGGGTCTGTTTCTTTACACACGAAATACATCACACTGAATCAATGAATACTTTCTGCTCAAAGAAAATCTTAGGGTTTCGCTTTACGAACGGTATCTGATGCCGTCTGTCGGTGGGCCTCATGATTCTTTTCTCGCTCAAACTGGTCAGTGCTGTCTATTTTCTTTTGAACCATGGAATCATGATCAGCACACGTATCATCCTTGAGTGCGAGGGGATGTCCGAGCTTAATGTCCTGGAAATCGGTTTCCGGAAACGTTGTCTCTAGCTTCAAGCAATTGCGTCCGTTAATCCGCAGTCGATATTCCACCTTGTCCATCAATCGATTAAGAATCAGCCAACCATATCCATGTTCTTGGAGTTCCTGTGGATCGGGAGGAAGATAGGTGGAGAGGTCATACCCTCGTCCGTAATCCCAAATTTCAAGATAAATATTCCGCTCTTTCAGCTCTAAACGCATGAGCACCGGAAGGTTGGGCTGATCTTTGTGGGCATGTCGAACCACGTTAGAGTAAGCCTCAACTAGAACAAGTCGCAGGCGATTCGAGTGCTTGGCCCAGTCTGCTGATGCCCCAAGCTCAGCCTGTAGACTTCCCAGCAGCCAGTGTTCAACAATGTTCAAAAATTTCAGATCGCTAGGGACATGGAGTTCTGTTCTCATGATTACAAAATCTCCATCGCAAGAACAGTCTGATCATCTTCTTGACTCAAGCTGTGAGCTTGAATTTTACGAACAATTTCATCAAGTTTCAGTTCACAGGGATGTTGCCTCAACAACTCCCATAACCCTTCCTGGCGAAGCATTCGATACTTAGGCTGTTTATTATTTGAGCTGTAATTCTGCGAAGCGAGGTCAGGCTGACAATGCCCAGAGGCTTTCAAGGGTACGTCACTGGGAAGGTGCAACACATCTGATGATACCCGTGCTTCAGTCAACCCATCGCTTGCAAGCAAGAAGACATCACCTGGACTCAACTGTAGAGTTTCTGCCTGGGCATGCCAGTGGTTCTTAATGCCTAAAGGAACGCTTCTAACCTTCAAATATTGAGGTTCTGCCCGATCAGAAGGGGGCAGGGTGCCTTCAGAATGATAAAACTGTTTGCGACTTGACCAGAGCATCGGAAAGATGTGTCCTGCATTGGCGTAGGTCAGGGTCTGGGTTGATGGGGTGTAGCGGGCGATCGCCAGCGTAATAAAACAATTACTGTTCACTAATCCATCTAGCAAACTCGCATTCAGGTTTGACAACAGCACATTCGGGTCGGGCGACAGTTCTTGAGCCATTTCCCGACGCATTAATGAGATCGTGCTGGACATGAATAACGCCGCCGGAACCCCTTTCCCCGATACATCTCCAACGGCTAGCCAAATATCTCCGTTGGGATGGCTGTAGACTTCAAAGAAATCACCACCGACTTCTCTCGCGGGATAGCACAACGCTTGAATCCGAACAGACTCCTCATCAGGTAGTCGTTGACTCAGAAGGTTGGATTGAATTTGTCGAGCTACAGAAAGCTCGTTCAGCATTTTTTGAGTTTGCTTTTGAGTGCGCTGATAGAGGTTGGCCTGTGAAATTGCGAGAGACGCCTGCTCGGCCACATCATCAATCAGTCGTTGATCAGCAGAACTCCACACATCTAATTGCCCTGCTTTATACAGCGATAAAATCGCCAAAGCTTCTTGCTGATAGATCAGGGGAACCACTAACTGCGCATACGATTGAGTGCTGGTATGAATCTCTTGAACTTGCGCATGACGAGTATCCAAGGTGGACAACAGAGATTCTGCGCGAAAAAACTGCTCCAGTTCAGCCTGGGATTGGGGTGACGGAACGATTCGTGTTGTTACCTTTGCCTGGGCTGGATCAGGTTTATAAATAAACTGCTCGGACATCAGAGTGTACGAGCCACGGGCGTATGCATCGCCGTTTGTCAGGCGAGATTGGTGAGACAGACGAGATTGAAGGGGAATCAAGACGCAGGCATCGACATCAAACGTTTTCCCTAACGTTCTCACCGTTGTTTCTAAAATTTGCCGATAGTCTAATGATTCTCGAATGGCTGTAATCATGGCATTGAAAACAGACTCTCGACGGAGGGCACGGTTTAGTTCACCCGTACGACGCTTAATCGCCCGGTAGGTTTCTGCTGCTTGCTGAATCACACCCCTTAGATCAGTCGAATTCCAGGGCTTTGTGATGTACTTGAAAACCTGCCCTGTATTAATCGCGTCTACTAAATCTTCAACGTCGGTGTACCCTGTCAGCACGATGCGAATGGTATCAGGGTAATGCTCAGCAATCCGTCGGAGCAGTTCTGTTCCTTTCATTCTGGGCATCCGCTGATCAGAAATGATGATGCCCATTTCCCCTTGTTGCTCAAGCAATTGAAGAGCTCCAGAGGCACTATTTGCGCGATAAACGTCAAATTCATGCCGAAATGTTCGATAAAGCAGATCTAAATTATCTGTCTCATCGTCAACGACCAATAATTTCAGCTTTTCCTGTTCTTCATGAGCCATTCAGTGCTCAATCTCCCCTCTACCTAAACCTGCAGAACTCTTCAAGCGTGAATTGTTTTGACAAATTCTAGCGATACTAACTGATGGACAACTCAGGAGCACTAACTCAGGCACACTAACGTACTGATAGCGATTGACCGCTCAGTATCCAAATCTGGGTAATGGATGATGGATGAAACCTCTGACGCCTCCTTGTTACTCTAGGTAGATATAGCCTCAAGACAAGGCTGACGCCATTGACATTACTGCACGAACGCTAAGGCGTGAATGTAACCGATCGAAACCATTTTTAGTGTCGTGTTGGGCAAACTCCTGGGGAGTTGTTTCACGTTTCTTTTGTGCCTTTAGGGTAGTTATGCCCTTTAGGATATACGCTTCGCTCAACACTGACATAATTCGAGACTTTTGTCAGTCAAACAGGCATCTAACGTTAGTCTCCTCATTCATCTAGCGCTATGCGCGTTGGTTCAGTATGGCTGTGTGGGGCGATATGCGCCCTACCCAACTAGTATTTGTGCTTAACGCGTTTGCAAACCGCCATACGGCGATCGCTATGGAGTGTGTTCAGATCTTTGTGTAAATGCGGGCAGAATACCTGCATTTACACAAAGATCAAATCAATCCCCTTTATGAACACTCAGCTTGGTTTATACCCTTATACACCCTGGTTTGCTGATTAACAGTATTGATCTGAGCCTTTCGTCTGCATCCTGATATTTCGGCAGAGATAGAGAGTGAACAGTGATGATGGGGAGTGAAATAGATGCACCTATCAGAGCTTCGTTCGTTTATTCTTCCCTACTGATGATCGGCACTATTAGTCGGCACTGTGTATGGTCGGCACTTCTAGTGAGAGCAATCAAGAATCCATCTTTGAGGGGGCGATCGCCCTTCCAAACGTGACTGTTCCTCTAAGGACGAGTGAACGCAGAACTGATCGTTTTAAGCTCGTGGTCAGTGATCACCCTAAACACCACTGACGCTGCCTTCATTAAACCCTATATAAAGATGAGATGTCTTGATAGCGTCCGTTAAAAAAGAAATGCAATTGTCAAGAAAATCAAATTTCTGAAACGCTTTTGTCAAGGTAATCCTCTATAGCGCTACAAATGGGGACCGCTATTATCGGTGACTGGCAGACGAACAGCGATCGCCCTGAGACTGAATTTTATCCTGAAGCCATCCGGGGATGCCCAACTCTGCCGTTGCATAGAGATGTTCAAACTCTTGGTGAAAATGGGCAGCAACCGTGGCATTGTCAATCACCACAACCGTTTCGTCGTTGTTCGTATTCGCGGCATTACTCCAGTTTTGTGATCCTGTGATGACAATCTGGCGGTCGATCACGCCAAACTTATGATGCAGCACATCTCCTTCGTCCAGTTGTGGCGCACCCACCGTGGTTAGGGGCTGAGTCCAGGGCCGATTCTCGGCATCATATCGACACTGGGTGTCCGGTAGCGCCACCCCCATCAAGTCCAGCGCTTCACTGTAATTGCGATAGGCAAAACCTGCATCAATTAACGCGCGAATGGTGACACGCTGACGCTGTCGGTCTTGGAGCACCTGGCTCAAAGGCTGTTCTGAAAAGACGAACAGTGCGAGATCGATCGTCTGCTGACTCCGGTTGAGCGTTCGACTGATGAGACCGTTGGCACTCTCGTCCCAACTGTATCGGCTAGAAGAAGTGGGCGAGAATTGAACCGTGAGGGATGAGGTCGGACTGAGAACAACAGACTGAGGTGGACGGTAGGGTTTCTGCAATCCAAACTGGCTGTCGGTTTGACCGCCCGGCCCGTCTCCCCACATCAACTCAAACTCTTGTGTAAAAATCGCTGCCAACTCTGAACTTTGAATGGCGACCAGATGATTCGCGTTCCCGAGACTGGTTTCCGATGCCCAATCTCCGTGGCTCCCGCTCAACGTGAAGTTGAGAGAGCCCAAGACGACCTGTTTGCCATCAATCAGCACAAATTTGTGGTGCATGAGGCCACTGCCTTTGGAGCCGTCGGCGGTGTCATCCAGTGTGGGAATATTTGCGGCGCGGAGGATAGAAAGGGCGTCCCGCTCTAGCAACTCAGATTGGGAAATGTGGCGATCGCCATCCCCGTCCACAAACTGCTTAAACTCGACATAATCCCCTTGACTTCTGTCATCAAGCGACTGGATTTCTTGAGCCGTGTAGTCACTCCACGATCGACTGTATTGGTTCTCCAGAATCACTCGCACAGGCACCCCGCTTTCTTGTTTCTCCCTCAATGCATGGGCGATTCCAGGCAGTTGAAATTCTTGTATAGCAACATCTACAGAGACGTTTGCAGAGGCGATCGCATCAATAATGATTTGCTCTAAGTCATCACCCAGTCGGTGGCGATCGCGATAAGGCTCCGTATAAGACGCGGATTGATTGTGGTTGAAGTAAACCTGAATCAGCGGATCCTGAGGAAGCGCGGGTTTAAGAGCGATTGTTGAACTTGCTTTGCGCCAAATTTGCACACCCACGAGAAGCAAGAGGCAGACTCCAGCGCCAACTCCCAGATAGGAAATGAACCTACGACTCTTTGCCCTGTTTTTTGCGTTAGTTCTATTGCTCGCGACAGATGTCCGCTGTCGGTGAGAAGCTGTCTTATGAGATTTCTTGGAAGATTTAGGTGATGACCTCTTGGCAGAATCGTATTGCCTGCCCGATGGATGGGAAGAGGTGCCGCGACGGTTCTTCTTTCGTGATGGATGCATGGCCCTGAAAACGCCCGTTTCAATGTGTACTGAATTGTTCCTCAGAATCAGCAATGACAGCGGTTGTTGCCATTCCGCTATAGACGATGCCTAAGGTTCGGAACGGATCGATCAGTGGATCGATCGCAATAAACAAGACCAATACCGCTTCGAGTGGCAGTTGTAGGGGTTCCAGCACGAGTCCAAGCATCGTCAAGGTTAAAACACCCGTGACCCCAGAAGTCGCCATGCCTGCAAACACTGCACCAAACAGAACAATGATGAGTTCGGTAAACCCAAAACTTGTTTGGTAGAGCTGTGCTACAAAAATCGTTCCCAAAGCAAAATAAACGACCGACCCAAATCGACATAGAGTAATCGACAGAGGCGTTACTAAATTTACAGTTTGTCGTTTGAACTTGAGTTCTTCTGACAGTTGAGAAATCGCAGACGGTAAACAGGCCAGGCTACTCGATGTCGCCAGTGCCAAAATCACAGGTTCACGCACAGAAGACAACACTGTCCAAATCGACTGTTTGGATCGCTGCCAAATAATTAAGGTATTAATGACATAAATGACAAAGAAAGTTGCAAGCGTGACTCCAATGAAATTAATCATGGCGAGCATTACATCTGTGCCCTGGCGAGACAGCTGATAGGCCAAGAGGCTGCATAACCCAAAGGGAAGAATGAGCGTAAACCAGTGAATCAACTGATTAAATGACTGATATACCGCATCTAACACTTCAAATACAGAGTTGGCCTGCTGCTCTTTCAGAAATCCAAGAGAAACACCAAAAATAATTGCAAAAACCAATACTTTTAGCGTTTGTCCCTCACTCAATGCCAAAAAGATATTGTCTGGAACCATTCCAATGAAGAAAGAGGCAATATTCGCCGATTCTTCTTGAGGAATCGGCCCCGTTAATGACATTTCTAAACTAATTCCAGAGTTATTGACCACGACTCCTAGAGTTTCCAGCGTCGCTTCTGAAAGGTTACGTCCTGGCCCTAGAATCATGGCCGCGATCATCGCAATGACACTAGAAAGCAGTAGCCCGACTGGAAACACAATTAAGATGCGACGGATATATTGTCCTGCGTCATGACTGGCCATTAACCGCCCAATACTGGTGGTAATCGCAGATAGCAAAATTGGAAATACACACATCTTGAGTAGCCCAAGATAGAGCTCTCCTAATGGGGCAATGGCAGTGGCAATTACAGGATGAGACGACCCCAGGTAAATGCCGAGAATCGCACTAGCCAAAATCGCCCAGGGACTTCTTAGCCACGTAATGGAAAAGCGGCGATGAAGTTGAATTGCAGGTTGAATAGTCATAACTGTGCAATGTGCTCAAATATTGGCAAATAAGAGTCTTTAAATACGGGTGTGTGACGATTTTGATTTCAGTTCAATCCGTTCAAGCCGATGTGAATGTCAGTTCAACAGAAGGTTTTAGAAACGGCTCTACATGACATATCAGATGTCTGTCCTGCTTTTTCAGTGTGTGAAGTAATCAGCGTAATTGTGCAGAACGGTATCGGCTGAATAGTTCAGTTTCTCTGTATCCAGATATTGATCGACCATTGCTAACAGATGAGTACTGGTCCAGGGCAGCACCATGGCGATGGGATCTTCTGTGTCTATCAAGGCTATGGTTTCAAGATGTAGAGCCGCATTGGGCGAACTACGAACGACTTTCTTAATTTCGAGTTCATCTCGATAAGCGGCTAACACTTCTCCTTCGCTAACCGCACGAACAATGTCGTCCCAGTGGGGATATTCGACAATGGTGGCGTTAGGAAACTTTTGATGGAGAAATCCAACATATGACGATCCTTCAATGACGCCTACATTCCCTTCTAAGGCTCGGATGGTTTCTGGAACGCTTCTTCCGTGGGTTTGCTGGGCAAGATGAAGACGATTAACCAGTAAGCCGTGACGCATTCTCAAGTAGGGTTCAGAGAACCGAACCTGCTGAACTCGTTTCATAGTTCGACTGATTTTCGAGATGGCAATATCAGCCTCTTGGTTGAAAACGGTTTCGACGACTTCATTAAACGTTGTTGCGGAGCGGTTAAATTGAACGCGGACACCGAGTCTGTGCGCCAAGTCTTTTGCCAACTTGACATCTAGTCCATCCAATTGACCGTTCTTTTCGGCCATGAAAAATGGCGGATTATCCGTATCCAGTAAGGCCACAATCAGACTGCCCCGGTCCAAAATTTTCTGGATGTCAGGTGGCATTGTGCCCGCCATCAATGCCGGGTCTTCTTCACGCTCATTTGTTGCCGTTTCCTCAGGTTCTTCTCTACTTGAAGAATTGGAGCGCATGCTCATCAAACTCGGTTGCGCCATAGCAAAGTTACTGAGTTGAGAGAATAAGCCCAGGTGCACCCTGCTTGAATCTGCCCAATCCACTGTCTTTACCCTGAGGGGAAGCGCATGAGTCGGTTGGCTCAGGAGTAGCGTACTCATGCTCAATAGGACAGCAATGACTAGGGTCTGTTTTAAAAGTTGTTTTTTCGTGCGCAAAGCGCACGAAAAAACAACCCTTTCAGCTAGTTTTAAAACACGCCCTAGAGTAAACGCGTATGTTTTAGCCGAGGGTCGCTTTCTCTTCATCGCTGGCCAGCACCTTCTGTTTAAGCTGTTACTCATGCTGATATCTTCCATACCACTATGCTTCCCTTTTGGTCTGTGATTTCGTTTGGATTCTATGTGCTGTTCTGTATGTGTTTTCAAAGCAAAGACTCGTTATGCAAAGATTCGTTTGCACCTATGGGTGTATTGCAGATTTGATGTGATGAAGATTTGGCGTGATGAGGATGTTGGTGATGGGTATGTTGGTGATGGGTACGACATGCAGTAAAGAGACTCATGCAGCTAAGATTGAGGGCAGTTGGCGGTGACCATAGGCCAGATCTAATGTGAGACTAGCGGCGACATCTAATGGATCAATCCACGGTAGCGGCGCTGATTTGAGTTTGGCGATCGCAATCGACAGTTCTGTACAGCCAATAATCACGAGTTCTGCGCCTTGATGCTTCAGCCACCGCATTGCTCCCTCGATGGCATAGAGCGCAGACTCCGACACCCACATCCCTGAGCTTTTAATGCCCCATGCGGGTGCGTAGATGGCTTTCATTATTTGTTTTTGAATCGTAGAGTCAATATCTGGATAAATCGGAGTCAATCCCACCCGGCTTAAGCTGCGATTGTAGAGCCCCATCCGAAGCGTGCCGTCGGTGGCTAAGATGCCAATCTTTTCTGTAGTCGGCCATTTGGTTTGAATGCTTTGAGTGGTGCAGTCCATCAGATGCAGCCAGGGAATAGAAAGTTGCTTCTGAACGTTGCTGTAAAAGCCATGAGCGGAGTTGCAGGTGACGATCAAAAAATTGGCTCCAGCCGTTTCTAAATGATGCCCATAGCGCACAAGCCAAGGCGTACAATCTTCTACGTCCCCGTTCAAACTTTGTGTTCGATCCGGTGTATCTGTTGCATTAACGACGATCCAGACTGGGTGGTCTTGGTCTCGTCGTGCCCCCGAACGAACGCCCCACTCAATCAATCGGCGCTCAAATTCGATATGTGCAAGGGGACCCAAGCCTCCAATAATTCCTGGCAGCGCAACTTGAGGCATCGCTGGGTGCGATCGTTTAGCCATAGCTCGTCCGAATTGTGAATGACTACGTCAAATTCTTTACTTACGCTTCAGAATGCCCGGTAATGACATAACGCTACCAAGATTTTTTGAACCTCTTGGGGATTTGCGTGAACCTAAAATTCTGGGACTTTAGTCTGGGATTTTAGTCCCGGATTAGGGGGATTTCATTTCCTTACAAGCTCTTTAAGGAGTGAGCACTATTAGAAGTAAATTTTATCTGTCAGGGGACGAGCAATGATTGAGGTGAGCAATTTTACAGAGGATTCATTCAATCTTACACAAACTATATGGTATTTATACGGGTGCTCATTTGTAATGAAATTAATGGTCTCGTTACAAACACGGATTAATGAGTTTCTAAGTACGAGTCACTTTAAATGGGATGTGTCCCCCTTACCTCCCGGGTTAATGTTTCATTTGTTGTGTAACGTTGAATGACGTTGTCCTGTTGAGTGAATCAATTAGCGAATATGTGCTTGTTGCTTGGAGGCTTCCAGAGTTTTGTTTTGTGACATCGTCGCATCTCCCTCCCAAGACGCTATGAATATCAAATTTGCTCGAGTTTTACGTACTGCTTTAACTTGCCAAGAACATAGGATTTCTACGCAAGGTCTAACTTTACTTGAGCTCATTACATCACTCGTTGTGGTCAGCATTTTATCTGCGATCGCCCTGCCCTCATTTCTGAATTTCTCGTTGCGATCGCGCCATGCTGAAGCTCAGGTGAATGTTGGTTCGATGGTGCGGGCGCAACAATCTCACTACATGTGGAAGAACGCCTTCACGACAAACCTGTCAGAACTCGGTTTAGGGATCTCGAATAGCCCGTTCTACCAATACACAACGGTTCAATTCAGTGGACATCAAACCCTTGCCGGAAGCCCTGTTGATGGAGTGTCTTCGATTGCAATCCCTTTAACAGATGTCAGAGGCTATATGGGCAAAACATGGGTTGATGCAGATTCTGGTGGCATCCCTGAAGTGAAAACCGTGATGTGTGAAGGTGACATCGGGGCCACGTATTTCATGAACAATCGAACTTATTGTCCGTAGAGAATATCACGCAGCAGAAGGGAGGGGGGCGATCGCCCCCCTCCCTTCTGCTTAGCGCTATGCGCATTGGTTAAGTACAGTTGTGTGCTTAACGCGATTGCAAATCGCTATATGTGACGAACTTCTATCGTCTAACACGTTCCCATCAGGACAGTAGCTGATTGCTTTCCAGTCCAACCGGGTCTAGCCACGTGAGGATATGGCGTCGAAGTTGCTTAAGGTCTCTATAGAGTTCCTGTTTCATGAACTGCCCAACGGCATCGAGCGGTGAGAAATTTTGTCCAGATTGCCACTGAATGTCCTGTCCCACGGGAGTCAGGTGATTTCCTCTTAGAATCTGAATGGCCGTCATCTTAGGAAAGCGCTCGAACAAGACATCGTGGAGTGAATAGGTTTGGTCGATGTCGTCCCGCATAAATTTGATGAGCAAATTTCGTCGAATGCCATAGGACGATGCAATCAACTCCAGGGTCTCTTCTGGCGATGGGGTGAACTCTATGGCTGTGTTTTGGACGAGGGGAGTCATCTGCTCTAGAAATGGGAGCGATCGCCGCGCACCGTCAAAAACCGTCGAGAGTTGAGAAAACTGATCGAGCAGGGGCACCGAGCGACGGGCGGGATAGTTATTGAACGAAATGAAAATATTGCCTGCTCGTTCTTCTTCAAACAGGCTGCATATCAGCAGATGTATCTTGCAGCCCATACTGTGGCCCACTCCGTAGATGGGGAGATATCCCTGGCCTACTCGATCGTGGATACACTCCATTGCCTGCTCGAATGACAGGAGCGCTTGTCGGGCGATCGCCCCGTGGTCAAAGGTATTGACGAGCGAAGTCGCAATGACGAGATATCCTTGCTGAGCGAGGTTTTCAAGAAGCCACCGATAGGTGACATGGGGAGCCGCTGCAATGAAAGCCCCCCCTAGAAAATGAATAATAGCTCTCGGTCGTCTGGGAATGAGAACCCAATTTCCTGCAATTTCTTGCCAATCCATGCGTCTGTTCAGAATCGATGTATGCTTACTTGATCCTAACGCGATCGCTCAAAGAAACTGAGGCGATCGCCCCGAATCCACGCCTGCTGACCTTCTGGAGAAGCCACCAAAAACCAGTCAAAGCCATCACCTCCCCCAGCGACCTGGGTGGCAATCACCACCTGTCCGGCCACAAACCGTGTCAACTCCTCATAAACCGCTCCAGGTCCTTCTCGACCGGGGATACCGCCAATGCCGAGCACGAGTGCAGATGTAGATTGCACAGAACGACCGTGCAAGAGCCGTGGAGAAACCGTTTGGAGAGGGGCGTTGATCGACCCGGGCAACACCGTTGATGGTAAGGGATGAATTATGTAAGGCTGAACGATCGAGGGCTGAATCGTAGGGTGCCGGATGGTAATCGGAGAGGGAAGAACCAGAACCTCGGGGTGCCCAGATGAATATCCGTAGCGTTCCACCACCCGACCATCGGGATACACCGTTCGCACGAAGGGAACATCGCGATGATAAACAGTGCCATATCGATGATGCACGTCTCGATGGGAGCCAATGCGAATCGTAATTTCACCCTTTGCTGGAGATTGCACCGCCGCAACACTTGCAAGTACGGTCAAGCAAGTGATCAACCAACTACGATGATTAGGCATCATCAACTCCTTTATCGTGAATAAACGTTGGACGAAAAAATTAGGTGGTCGATGCGTTCTCCCCAAACATGCTTTGCTCATTCAAGAGCACGTAACTTGATTGTGTCAGATTTCAAAGGGGATGACAGATTTATGTGTTCTTTGTGTGTGTTTCTCTCTCAGATTGCTTTAGATTGAGGGCGAAGAGTTTTTTGAGGAGGTCGTTGCCGAGGCTAAAGCCGGAGGCTCGGAGGACTTGGGCATCAAGCTGTTTGTGGAGTTTGTAGAGTTGGCTAGCGAGTTCGTGGAAATAGCTTCGCCTGCGCAAAGGTTGCCCTACAGCTTGCGTTCGAGTCGGAGGGGTTGTCCGTCGGGCAATGTCCGAATCATGTCGGTCAGGTCTGCCCAGGGTTCGAGCTGTGCGGATTGAAAGGTGCGGCTCATGACGACGTAAATTGAGGTTTGGTCGGTGCCGATGCTTGCAGCAACGACATCTTGCCAGGAGTCAGCATGGAGTTCGTCGGTGACCCACCACCGATCGCCCTGCCACTGAAATCGTCGGGTGAATGGGAAGGGTGCGGTTGTTTTCCCGGTGATGAGCACTTTTTGAAGCAGTGTGCGAATCAAGTTGGGGAAGAATCGCCCTACGGTCAACATCACCACACGCAGAATCATCAAGTTCAGGGGAGTCATTTGCTTCTGCTTGGCCCAGCCGAGGGAACCGCGAATGGTGATGCACGCTACGCTTTGTCCAGCCGACGCCCCTTCTGGCAATTCTGGGTCTTGACTCAAGCCGTCTCCAAAGGCGATGTCATATCGGCCCACGAGATGACCGACCGCATTCTTAAGCTTGCGTCCAGTTTTGACTTGGAGAGAAAGATGGGTGTCGGAGGTGATGAGGCGATCGCCCCGAAATAGCTTAAACACACCGCCTTTGTTGAGGGCGAGGTACAGTTCGACGGGAGTTCCGTCTTGGCTGTGGCGACGGTCGATGAGAATGCGGGCTTCGGGAAACCAGGCTGATTCTGTAGAGCGAGGTTTGGTAGGGGGGCGATCGCCCACGTAATCGCGCCACGCCAGCAAATAATTCCAGGTGTGATGTCCAACAATATGATCGTCGGCGTAGCACGCCCCTTTGCCGTTAGCGAGTCCGGTGAGGAAGCGATCGTTGATGCTGAGAGCATCGGGGAACCATTGGCCGACCAGTTCAAATCCGTGGGGAAAGAAGTTGTAGGTGTTGCGGCTGGTATACTCACCGCCATAGGAACCGTCGGGGTGGACGAACTGTTCTGCAAGAATGACCGCTTTGGCGATCGCATCTTTCAGGCGATTACTGGGTCGAAGGGTGTAGAGTCGAGCTAGACAGGAGATCGTCAGCGTGTGATAGCCCGGATCGCACCCTTCATATTCTTGAAACCACCCTTCGGGATTCTGCCATGCGAAAACGCGCTCCAATCGCTCATCACGCGCCGCCTCCCATCGATCCGTTTTCAATAACCGCCCCATCAGTTCTAAACACAGGACGATGAGGGCTTGGTGGTTGGTCAACCGACCGCTTTCGTGATGATGGGCGAGCCAATCGGCTCGCTTAGCAAAAAAGGCGAGGGCTTCGTCATTCTGTAGGCTCAGCAATTCATAGCTGTCAATGCACGCGAGCAGGGAAAATGCGGCGGCTCCTCCGGCTCGCTCAAAAGGAAAGTAGTCGTCGCAAGAGCCATCGGGGTGGGCACTTCGGGCAGCGTAGAGAATGCCAGCTTCGGCCCAGGTGCGAATGTTGGGCTGCTCAAAAAAGGGATTGTTCTCAATGGGCAGCGTGTACGCCAAGGCTAGCGGCAAGACAAACTCTTGGGACATGCCGCTGGGGAAGTCGATGATTTTGTATTGCCAGAAGTTTCGGTCGAAGCAGCCATAGGTGGGGCTGTGCGGGTTACGGTCTTGCAGAGTGAGGATTTTGGGGATCTGGGCGATCGCCGCTTGAGCAAAAAGATCTCGATTCATTGGCGCGAATCTATTGCACCTACTTGCCGCCGTAATAAAAGGCTATTTCTTTGTCTTTTAAGGGGGCGAACCCCGCATCCAATAGTTTTTGATTCAACTCATCTTGAGGAATGTGCTTCGCGCCAATGCGAACGATGCGAGACCGCATGCTGTTGGTGACGCCGCTCCGCTGGCGATTCGCTTCCAGTGCCATCACATCGGTGTAGAGCTTGAGTTTGTCCGCAGGGATGGGAGAACCATCTAAATCAATCCCTTTGGCGATCGCCGCATCAACCGCCTCGGCCCCCGTCATTGCTTGAGAACTGTCCATGATGATTCCCTCCACACAAAAGCATCCGTATTCTATCGCGCATAGGGCTCTAAATTTCCCGTATTGCCAACTTGCCATCACAGAAAAACAAGAGTGCAAGAATGGACACGTCGCCTAATTCAAATAACCGGAGGTTCACGCTTGTGACTCAAACAGTCGGTTTAGCGCTTGGCGGGGGTGGAGCGAGAGGATGGGCTCATCTGGGTGTCCTTCGTGCGTTAGAACACGCCAACATCAAAATAGACTATCTGGCGGGGACTAGCATTGGCTCCTTTATTGGGGCTGTCTACATTGCTGATGCCCTGGATGACTTGGAAGCTTTTGCCGAAGAGGTTGATTTGCAAACCTTATTGCCTTTGCTCGATGTCTCTTTCCCAAATACGGGACTGATTAGGGGCGATCGCATCCACGATTTCGTTCAGTCCTATGTTTTCGACAAATGCATCGAAGATTCCAACATTCCCTTTCGGTGTGTCGCCACCAATTTTCTACTCAAGAAAGAAGTCATCCTTCATTCTGGCTTGCTGGTGGATGCGGTACGAGCAAGTATCTCGATTCCAGGAATTTTTGCCCCGGTGCAAAGGGAGAAAAACGTTTTTCTTGTCGATGGGGGCGTTGTCAATCCAGTTCCGGTCAGCGTCGTCAGAGCCATGGGCGCAGATATCGTCATTGCGATTAATCTCAATAAAGACCCAAAGTCAGAATCCCCTCCGACAAAAAAAGATTCTAATGTAAAGACAGACAAGGAAACTGGAAAGCCGATATCTGATGCTGATCAATCCGAAACTTCAAAATCCAACATAGACGCCGAAGATGAAAGCTTACTGTCATCTCTGGAGAATCGGTATGAAGGGTTGAAGGATGTGCTTCAGGATAAAGTAGACGACTGGATACCTGACCCATCGACGGGGCTTAACGTGTTTGACGTGCTCGGCAACTCGATAAACGTCATGGAGCAGCGCGTGACGGAAGCCAATCTTTCGATCGACAAGCCTGACATTCTAATTGAGCCAAACTTGCTTGAATTCGGAATCTTTGATTTTCACCAATCAAAAGCAATGATTCACCGAGGCTACGAGGCCGTATCCGAGGCTTTGCCTGAGATTAGAGAATTGTTGGATGCGTCTCATCAGTAATGCCCCCGTAATGCCTCCCCTCCACTATCACGCCTTCACGACTTGGCAAACTTCCCAAATTTGGAACGAAAAAAGAGAGAGTTGGGTGAATGCAGGCAGACTGCCGCATTTACCCAACTCTCCAAACACACTCAACGAAGATGGGGAGCGACCTCGGATTAGGCTGATTGATCGACCACAAAGTCAGTCGAGCTAAGCGTCACGTTTGTACTAAGCGTCGCAAACTGTGTCGTTGTCGCCCCATTGCCTGTGCTGTCGTAGAAAATATCAGTCCCCGAAACGACAATGAACGTCCCAAATTGACTGGAGGTTAGCGTGTTATTCGCTCCGCTCGGGATTAAGTTTGTGAAGACTGAGCTATTCAACACAATCACGTCAGACAGTTGCTCAACGTCAGCAATAGTGTCAACCGCATCCAGGGATGCGATCGTAAATCGATCGTTGCCGCTGTTACCCGTTAACATATCGGCTCCGTCACCGCCAATGAGAACATCATCACCAGAACCCCCCGTCAGCGTATCGGCTCCGGTACCGCCAATGAGTCGGTCATTGCCGCCTTCTCCACTCAGAACATCGGCT
>JAYKJC010000235.1:0-5078 GCA_035285885.1 Leptolyngbyaceae cyanobacterium
CGAGTGGCTGGCATATCACCGAGGTTGTCGGACATCACACCATTCTTAAATCGGCAACGGGCTATGCACTGACAAAGCGCATGAGAGTTGCGTTAGCTGTTGCACGCTGTGCTTACGGATTAGCTGAACAAAATCCGAAAAGCTTAGTTGTCTTGGTGGCAAGCGACCGAGCCATTTTGCAGCGTATCTACGATATTCAAGCCCCTAATTTAGCGGGCATTCCCGGGTCGGCATTGCTGCAATGGACGAAAACAGGACAGCGCCCGGTCGCCGTCAGCCAAAAATTGCAGCAGCTCAAAACCGCTGGCAGTCTCGAACCCATCTCATCAACGATTTCTTACACGCACTTCCCAACATCGACCCCTCGGAGTTCTCCAACTACCTCTACGGCGACAAACTCTGGCATTACCCGCCCCAAGCCACCGTCAACTAGCCGAACACCAGCAAAGAAACCAAGAGGTCGAAAATCGAAAGCCATCGTTTTACCCAGTTGGTTTCCTCAGCTTTTATCGATGACATCCGCGCTAGTGGCTTTTGGCTTAGCTGGGTATGTCATATGGGCACTGTTCTTTACAGATATCTTCGATCGATTCTTACCCAAAGAGCCACAAGACCCCGCTCAAGAAACATCCCACGTATCACGGTGAGGAAGGAATGAGCAAAAATAAAATTCCAGAAAGAGGGGCGGTGGGCGGTGTCCGCACCCCCTCTCTCTAGGATTTTGGGTGTTTTATTTTCTCGCACGTCCTGAAATATCCCGACTGGGCAAAGTTCATGAAGGAATGAAGATTTTGGGTGCACGGTTCGCGCCCGAAACCTTCATTCCTTCGTTATGGATTTGAAAACTTGGCCAAGTCGTAAAATATAGAAATATAGCGCTCTGGGGACTCTAGTGAATGATGGGTTCTGCAACAAATCCCGCATCTTCAATAATTTTTCGAACATGAGCAAGATTAGCTGTAAATGGATCGAAGTGCAAAATGACTTGCCGGGTTCTGATATTTACTTCGCAATTCACAACACCCAAGCACGCATATAGAGACTGCTGCAAACATTCGAGATAACGGTGGGCATTGTCGCGTTCAGACAATTGCAGCCACAGCTTTTTCATCGGAACAGCAGTAGTGTGAACAGAATTGAGTAACGGTGGAGAAACGTCGGTCAGCATAGAAATTAGAATCACTCTTCTCGATAAGCATCATTTCAATAGATTAGACGGTTCAGCTCATGGGGCAGTCCAGTTGATTGGGCAAGTTCAACCGATAGCAGTTCAAGCGATAGGCAGTCCAAGCGATTGGACAATCCAGCTGATTAGGCAATCCAACCAGCAGAACACTATAATCCGCAGAACACTACAATCCACAGAACACTACAACTGATAGGACAGTGAGTCATGCTTCGACTCATGACCATCCATCAAGCATTACGCTGGATCCAAAATTTCAAACTTACAGCGCTGTGCGCGGTGGTTAAGTACAGTTGTGTAGGGCGCGGTGCGCCCCACACAACTGTTTTTGTGCTTAACGTGGTTGCAAACCGCTGTAAAAAGGGCAGCATGGTCAACGTCTCAAATAGTGTCTCGAATCGCTAAATAAACCGAATCCACTTTGGGCGTCGTGGGTTTCATAACAGTCAAGTTACAATGCCTCGACGAAACGGGGGGTGTGGGGACTGGTTCATGTAGGTAGAAGGCACGAAGGGGGCCGTGATCGAAGATGACTATGAGAGCACCAAGGAATCGTCTAACTCCTTATAAGCTTTGGAGCCCGAACACACTCAAAAAGATAGGCAACTTTTTGGAAGTCTCTTTTGAATAAAGTCTCCAGGGGCTCAGGCTTACGTATGGTGACGTGACAACCGATGAAATGTTTCTGTTATCGCTACAGCCAGTAGCGTCAGGGCCTTTTGGGGTACGCGCTCTGCGCACAGATCATGTCTATGTCCTAACCGAGCTGGCAACACACGCAACACATCCAGCATGCCTGGTCAGGACGATGAAGAACAATTGGATGTATCAGATTTGACGCGTTCTTAGTCATCGTGTGAAGTCTATGCAAACTCTGCATCGTCTCTACCTGAGCAGTGAAGGCGGCAATCCTCATCATTTCCTCAGATAACCGTCAGGTAAATTTCAGATGAATTCGTCACACTAACCATGACGACCTTAAGGAATTGCTTTGGGTCAGGGTGTTGATTATTGAACGTCTAAATTGAGCGTGCCTACGTATGAGCGATTGAGTGACGTTTTCTGTTTATTTTGGATTTTGATCATGAGTACGACTCAGCTAAACCCTCTCATCCACTTTTTGCAAGACGAACTCATGGTTCCGGAGCGTTCTGTTCAGACCGCCTTACGTCACCCGGAGCACTCGACTCAGCTGCCGATGATTTTGTGGCAGTACGGGTTAATTTCGCTCGACCAGTTGAACCGCATCTTTGACTGGCTAGAGTGACCAGACGCGTCGATCGCCTACTCGATCGATTGAGGTGACGCCTGGGGACATTCTGCTCGCAGCATTAGATGGTGGAACCGCCAGATGAGGGCGATCGCCGCCACTCCGAGTCCTACCGCTAGCCCGAGCCACAGCCCGACTCCTCCCATTCCCAGATGAAACCCCGTGATGTAGCCCGTGGTAAATCCAACTCCCCAGTAGGCCACCATGCCAATGCCCATGGGAATACGGGTATCTTTAATACCCCGTAACGCTCCTAGAGTCGTGACCTGTACTCCATCGAAAATTTGGAACATTGCAGCAACACCCAGAAGTCCCGCAGCGATGGTAATGACTTCTTGGTTCTGCGGATCATTCACATCCACATAGAAGGAAATGATGAGGCGCGGCAGAGTCATGATGAACACGGCCATGAGAGCCATAAATACCGCTCCAATCGCAACGCCCGCATACCCCGCTCGACGAGCCGCCAGAGGCTGACGTTGTCCAATGAACTGACCGACCCTCACCGTGGTTGCTTGCGAGACGCCAAACGGCACCATGAAGCAAATGGCGGCGGTTTGTAGGGCAATCTGATGGGCGGCGAGGGTGGGTGCCCCAAAGTGCCCCGCCAAGAATGTGGTCAGACTAAACAGTCCGGTTTCGAAACCCGACAGGATGGCGATGGGAAGCCCGACTCTCAAAATTTCCTGAAGGAGTTGCCGCTGCAGATCGGTGAGGCGATGCCAGATGCGGTACATCTTGAAGGGCGATCGCCCAAACACATACACCCCTAAAGCCAGGCTCATGGCCCAGAAGGAAACGGTGCTGGCCCAACCGACACCTACCAAGCCCAGAGCAGGAAGCCCAAACGCTCCGTAAATCAGTGCATAGTTGGCGATCGCATTGAGTCCCACCCCTGCCACCATGATGATCATCACCGACTGGGGGCGAGACAGGGCAGATACGAAGTTTCTGAGTACGACAAAAACGAGGGCTGGAAAATACCCAAGGGCGATCGCCCTCAGATAGCTGGCAGATAACACGACAATTTCTTCTTCTTGCCCCAGGACTCTCAGCAACGGGGCTGAGTGGCCTAACAGAACTGTGACGGGGATCGAAATCAACAGCGCTACCCATAATCCCTGCACGGTTGACTGAGCGACCCGATCGGCATCGCCTCGCCCGTGGGCCTCCGAAGCGATTGGACTGACCGCCGACAGCAGTCCCGTGTTGATCAGCAGCAGAAACATAAATGTGGTCGCCCCCAATCCGCCAGCCGCCAGGTATTGACTGCCGAGAGTGCCCATCATCACCGTATCGACAAACCCGTTCATGGACTGAGCTAATTGAGCGCTGGCGAGGGGAATGGAGAGTGACAAACAGGCTTTAAGCTCATCTCGAAAATATTTTGGGAGCATCATTAGTGTGTCTCTTCAGGCTTGAAACGAGCTTAGGTTTTTTTTGGCATAGAGGCTGATTTTGACGCACTTGCCCGTTTCATTCAAGGGGCAGGAGGGCGATCGCCCTTCTCACACCCTTCTCACGGTCGTCCTTACAATCATCTTCTCTGTACTCTGCATCGGCGTTTTCTCACAGCTTCTTCTTGAAGTAAACCACTCGCTCGGTTTCCTCAAACCCAAGATGGATGTGCATGGCTTGACTCACATGATTCTCAAGCAAAACGTCGGAGGCAAATTCAGAACAGCCTTGAGCCCGTGCCCACTGTTCGATGGCTTCACAGAGGCGGCGAGCAACTCCCTGGCGGCGAAATTCTGGGCGCACAAAGATGCCCTCAAGAAAAGCCACGGGACTGGTTTCACATCCGTTGACATAGTCTTCTCTGAGATAAGCTTCGGCGAACCCAATGGCTATCCCTTCGGGCGATCGCACCATCAACGCTTTGAATCGGGGATTCGTGACAAACTGCTCTAGCTCAGCCTGGTGTTCTGTCTGGCTGAGACTCGGCCAAAGTTCTGATCTCAAGCGCAGCCAATCTTCATCGGATGAGTCTTGAATCTCGTGGATATTCACATCATCAATGCGCATCGCGCTCTTAAGTGAGCAATTAAGTGAGTAATCCTGCGCGGTCGAGGGGCCAAAAGCGAACGATGGCTCGACCAATCACGTTTTCTTCCGGCAAAAATCCCCACACGTGAGAATCGTTGCTGTTATTGCGGTTGTCTCCGAACACCAGGTAGTAGTGGGCTGGCACCAGGACAGGCTTTAGCGAATAGTTGATGGACTCCGCCACATACGGTTCTGAGAGCCGTTGCTGATCGACATACATCGCTCCATCTTGAATGCTGACTTCATGTCCAGGGGTGCCGATGACGCGCTTAATCAACACATCATTGTCCCCATAGCCCATCTCTTGAAGAAGCTGGGGCGGTGTAAACACGATGACATCTCCAACATGGGGGGGGCGAAACCATTTCGAGACTTTCTCTATCACAAGGCGATCGCCCACTTCCAGAGTCGGCACCATAGAATCAGACGGGATGTAGCGAGGCTCAGCTACCCACACCCGAATCACCAGGGCAATGAGAAGGGCGATCGCCACAGTGAAAAAATTATCCCGATTCAACCATTTGTCCCGATTGAACCCTGTGGACGGTTGGGAGGGAGCGTCTGACGAAGACGAGG
>JAYKJC010000236.1:0-4972 GCA_035285885.1 Leptolyngbyaceae cyanobacterium
CCATCAACAAATCCATACTCAAGTAAATTAAGTCCCGTTCAGAATCTTGGGTTCTGAACATTTGCCCCCCTATGAGAGGTGTTCTATGCAACGGCGTATCTATTCATCGGCAGCACTCGTAACGGTATTTTCTACAGTCCTTCTTTCTTCGACTCCTGTTCAGACCAAGGGGGCGATCGCCAGCCATCCCTATCGGCTCGAACAACAGGATTCTCTGCCCCCAACCCTAGAATCACTAGAATCAATAGAATCGACAGTCTCGACTCCATCGATTCAACTGGCAAGTCGCCTGAGGCGCTACAGCTTACGATTCAATTCTCGCTCTTCTCCCTATCGCCGGGGTGGATTTTCTCGCGGGGAGTCGTGCCCCGAAGGACAAGAAATCACTGGCATCACTCCGTTTGTGAACACTGACGGAGAACCAATAGAAGAAACCGCACCGACTTACCTGACGGCATCTCACCATCCCACCTTCTTCTTTCATGTCCCTCAGCTCCCGGCGACCAACGGTCTGCTGACCGTTCAGAGTCAGAGCAACGATGTGAGTCCTGCAGAGGAGTATTACTATCGCACTGAGTTTCAGTTGAGCGGTGATGCTGGCATTGTGGGCGTTCGCATGCCTGAAGATGCCCCGCCTTTGCAAGAAGGCGTAGATTATGTGTGGCGGGTGTCTGTCGCGTGCAAACCCGGTGATATTGAAGATAGCTTAACCACTCACGGCGGGGTGCTCAATTTTGTATCTCTCTCGTCAGACTCGACTCCCCTTGACTTAGAGGCTTATCTGCAAGCAGAAATCTGGCAAGAATCCCTCACGATTTTGGCAGAGGAACGATATGCGGCCTCTAGCTCGACAAGCACCCTCGATGCAGATCTTGAGTCTGACTGGGAGGTGTTACTGAACACGGCAGGACTCGTTCATTTTGCAGACGAGCCTATCGTGCAGATCATCAACGCAGACGATTAAGGGAGCCGATGCAGTCAGTGTGGCAAAGCGTCCCTGACTGCATCTTGATTCGGCTCTTTTTCTATAGCGGTTTGTAACAGCGTAAGCCCAAAAACATTTGTGTGGGGCGCAGTGCGCCCCACACAAATGTACTTAACCAACGCGCATAGCGCTGTAAGTTCTAAGAACACCATCTAAGAGAAAACGCTGAGAAAACTTGGGGATTCGCGTTAAGTGTCAAAGATCCGTTACAACGATCCGGATAAACACAGATCTTTTCGTAAGGGACAGAAACAATTAGCGCTTTTGATCATATAGACCTTTGAAAAACCCTATTTTTGCAGTGCATCCTTATGATATCCAGTTCTCTGGGGATTTCCGCTCAAACAGGTGTCCCGAATCCCAACCCCACTCACGCCACCCGTGACGCAACTCACGACACGATCCAGCTTTCGCCAGAATTTGCTGCGCTCTATCCATCATTGCAGCAGCAACTCAAAAAGACCGCGACGTCGCTCATGGCGACGGACATCTGGTTAGGTGTTCACAGTATTCATGTGCAAATCAGCCAAAAAAAGCTAGAGATTCGTCAAAAAAATCCAAATCCTGATACGTTACTCAATATTCTCCATTATTGCGGTGAGACCGACAGCTATCATTGGGTTTCTAGCGACAGCTTTCAAAAACTCCATCCTTATTTTCACCATCCTTCAACTGCGTTGAGGGTGATTGAACTGAGTAGAGGGAATGAGAATCAATCAGATGATTGTGGTGTTCTTGAGGATACGACTCCAACACAGGGATGCTATGCCTGCGCCTATGGACTGACTGCGCCGCAGGTTCTTGTTGCTAAGACAGAGAAACCGTTGTCTGCTTTACAATCTCACTGTTTGGAGCAGCAGACTCAGCTCGTGAAACAGCAACTCGATGCGGCTCAACATCGGTCGCACCTTGACCATCGCGTTCAACTGTTAGAACAGACCCTCCATCGAATCGAACATCAACTGCGAAATCCATTGGAGTTGATTTGCTTGTATTCAGATTTGCTGAGCCATTACTTATCTACGAATGCTTCTCCTGCCTCAGAACAAAATAGTTCAATGCCCCCCGGTTCCTCCTTGAAGGACGCAGATTTGCTTGGAGAAACGGTTCAGCGGATTTCAAAAGCGGCTCGTACCATCCGCAGTCAACTGTCACAAATTAAGAACTGTAGCCAGTCCTCAACCCTTCAGATTGAATCCTGCAAACTGGATGGTCTGGTGGCTGACGTAATCGGTATTTTGAATCCCCTTGCTCACGATAAGTCTGTTCACATTGAAATCCAGGGGCCGCCGACGGATGTCCACGTTGACCCGTGGCAGTTTAAGGAAGTACTGACCAATTTGATCAGTAATGCCGTTCATTTCAGTCCTGCTGACAACACTGTGCTGTGTCGGTGGTCAGTATTTTCTGATGAAATCATGATTGAAATTTGTGACAAGGGTTCCGGGTTCTCTCCTCAAGACCTGAAGAAAAGTTTTATCCCTTTTTATTCTCGCCGTCCTGGCGGCACGGGATTAGGGTTGACCATTGCGCGAAAAATTGTTCTCGACCATCGGGGTAGCCTGTGGGCTGAGAATTTACCCCTGGGCGGTGCGCGTCTCTGTATTGTTCTTCCTCGAAAACTTACTCTAGGAGCCCCCCTATGAGTGTGAGTATGTCTACACCCCAAAACCCCCTCCCCCAATTTACTGAACCGATTTCAGTACTTCTAGTTGATGATGACTGTGAATTTCGAAAAGGGTTGCAGTTTTTGCTGACCTTTTACAATTCAACAAATTCTGCTCAGTTCGACATTGTGGGTCACGCCGCATCGGTTGAGCAGGCGCTTGTGCTCTTGAAGCAACAGTCGCCTTCGCTGGTTCTCCTTGATTTAGAACTGGCTCAAGACACTGGAATTGATTTTTTGCTGCAAAAACGTAATTTATCTCATCAAAAGAAAGACAGCGCTGTTTTAGTGGTTTCTGCCCATCGTGAAGATGAAATGATTTATCGAGCGATGCAGGCTGGAGCCCACGGATATGTGTTTAAAGAGGATCTATCATTCCAACTCTATGATGCGATCGCCACGGTGATGCAGGATGGCGTATACCTCTCGCCGGAAACAACGACCAGCTTTTTCCGCATGTTTAACTTCTACAGCGGGAATGGCATCAGTCATCAGCCCAAAGCTAAGCCTAAGATCCATTTAACCAAGCGTGAGAAGCATGTGCTTCAACTGGTGGTTGAAGGGAAATCCAATGAGGCGATCGCCCAAACCCTCGTCATCACCGTAGGGACGGTGAAATGTTACCTGACAACCATCTTCGATAAGTTGAAGGTTAAAAACCGGACAGAAGCGGCGATGAAAGCGCTGAAGCTGGGGCTGATTTGAGACAGATTCATTGACTTCATTACACCTAACGGAAGCATCTCACCTATGAGTAATCATCTTGCGATCGCCACCATTACGGCCACCCTCCAGCGAATTCTTCAAGCGGCGGTGCAGAACGATGTGGAGGGCGCTCGCATCACGACCGTGAGCCCCAGTGACGTGGGTAAAGGAACCCCTGAAACGGGGGTCAATATCTTCATGTATCAGGTCATCACAAACCCTGCCTTACACAATATCGATGCGACCCCCTTTCGCTCTCGGGGAACGCCGACCAAGCGACAGGCAGCCCTCGATATGTTCTACATGCTGAGCTTCTATGGCAATAACAATGAGTTGACCCCTCAGCGGCTGTTGGGAAGCGTGGTGCAAACGCTCAACGACAAACGCATGATTACTCAAGATATGATTCGAGAAGCCTGTAATGACTCGACCTTGAGTTTTCTGAGGGAGTCAAACCTGGCCGATCAGATTCAACAGATGAATGTGCTTCCCCTTGATCTGACGCTAGAAGATTTGTCGAAAACCTGGTCGGTGTTCTTTCAGACCCCCTATATGCTCTCGGTTGCCTATAAGGTGATGGTGGTGATGGTCGAAGGTAAGGAGTCTTATGCGCGAGGCTTACCTGTGCGCGATCGCCGTACGGGAGGAATAGCGGCATTTCCAGCCCAGCCTCTGGTGGAAAAAGTAGTGGCTCAAGGGGACGAGTGGGAGCCCATTCTGATCACCAGCACCCTGATCATCAAAGGGCGAAATTTAAAGGGGGATACGACGACCCACGTTCGCATTGGTGGGTCAGAAGTGACGCCCACCCAGGTCACGTCCTCCCAAATTACTCTGCCGCTCTCAACGGTGCCTGCGGATGCTCTGCGGGCGGGAGTTCAGAGCCTTCAGGTTTTGCACACGGTTCCGACCGATCATCCCAATCGCCAGCATCAGCGCATGACCGAATCCAATGCTGCGCCCTTTGTGCTGCGGCCTCGGGTGCTGACTGTGGCACTGGATGACATTGTGGTCACAGATGACGATCTGCGAAATGCAACGGTCACCCTGACGGTGAATTTAACCATCGGTCGGGATCAGCGGGTGGTGTTGGCGCTGAATGAATGCACGGGAGACACTCCCAGTGCCTACATGTTTGACATTCCTCAGCGAGAGCAGGATGCCCAGCGGGTCATGATTCCGATTCAGGATGTGAAGGCAGGAGACTATCTGGTGCGGTTGCTGATTGATGGAGCCGAAAGTCAGTTAGTGGTGGATGATGACCGCAATAGCCCGACGTTTGAGCGTTACATTGGGCCTATTATTTCTTTGCCGTGTGATATGGAGGAGTAGGGATAAGGATGCAGGATAAAGAGGGAAGAGGGAAGAGGGAAGAGGGAAGAGGGAAGGGGAAGAGTAAAACTCATTGATTGGTAAAACCTATGCACAGATTCTCGAAAGCTCCCTCACCCTAGCCCTCTCCCGCGGGGCTACCGTGTATACACAAGTTCCCTTTACACTATTTGAATTAGATTTTGGGGTGCAGTCAATGCTAGAAAATCCTATTCTTATTCATGCTCATCGCCTTAAAGGAGCTGCCTTTGGGGACAAACGGCTAGAAAAAAGGGGGCTGCACT
>JAYKJC010000237.1:0-3408 GCA_035285885.1 Leptolyngbyaceae cyanobacterium
AGCTTTGGAAAGTCATTGGCAGGGACATGGCCAATTTGCTGCATCATCTTCCAGATCAGCAGTGTGGTATCGGCAAAGCGCTCGATGGTGGGACTTTCGGCAACATACTTGCCTGTCACGCTCACGAAAGTTTCGACAAGGTGCATGTGCCAGAGCCGAAGATTGGCTTCTTCTGCAACTAAATCAACCAATCCACGATCCAGCAGATTTAAAGAATCGGCATCATTCACTTCTGTCCGATAGATGCGATCCCAGGCGGCCTGCTCGACCCGGCGACAGCGATCGGTGAGAGACCCTTTGGGCTTGCGAATGCCGAGAGATTCCTCGGCAACCTTCAGAGCCATACTGAGCAAGGTGTGCAGCCGTTCTCCCAGCGAGCCAAAAGCAGCGTTGTCTGGGCCATCCCCATCCGTCTTCGAGTCTGCATCAGAGAGAGAGACGCGATCGTCTCGACACATGTTGTAGTAGGTGCAGTAAAAATTCTCCATTTTGCTGAGCAAATATTGACCCAGCGCGTGAAGACGCTGATACAGCTCTTCTTGTTGAGCCTGTGTTGGAGTCTGTCCATCTTGCAGCGTGGCTAGATTTTGAGAAATCGGCGTGTTGGGCGATCGCAACCCACTATCAATCTCCAACTGGCTCAATAAATCCGCAACCGATTTCCACGGCGGCGCTTCATAGATGTATTGAATGCCCAGCGGCACAATCAACACCTCTTCGTCCCGGTCTGCCTTCTTCAAGTCATCCACACACCAGAACCCAAACTGGGCAATCCCCGGCTCAATGGGACTAACAATCTCATTGTGTCCATTGATGCCCCCTTCTGGGGCTGCGGCCATGGGAAAACGTCCGTCTGTAAACAGTTGGCGAATGGAACGCAGGCCAACGGTATCAAGGCTCCCCCGACGAATGGGCGTACCTCCCAGGCGAGAAATCAGCCAGGTGACAGCCGAACCCGCCCAGAGGGGAATGCCCCGGTCATACACAAAATGCACGTGGGGAGGCTGAGTCAACGACTTCCCCTGCTGTTGTGCAACAGATGGAATTCGGTTCCAAAGCGTGTGGCTGATGACCAGCGGATCAATGGTCGTCGGATGCCGAAAGGCCACCATAAAGCGAATCTTGCCCGCATGAAACTGTTGATAGAGGTGAATCAGTGCGTCAGGATTAGTGACCTCGGTGCGGGTAATGCCTTTGCGCCACCGTAACCAGAATCGGACGAGCGATCGCCCCATCTGGCGCACAAATGGCTGATAGTGAGGTGGAATAAATTCAAGCGCAGGCTGAGCCTGAGTGATACGAGACTTCACAACTAAAATCTTCCTCTGGAAAGGCCGAACGGACTATCTTCTTGAAGAATGCCCGTGAATGCACACTGACAGCTATATATTTGTGACGGAAGATTGTCCGGACTAACCGCTCCATAGAGAATCCCTGAAGACTACGGCTTGGGATTCATCGCTCCCAGGTATCGTTCCAAATATGGAGAAAACACCTCATAAATCAGGGTCAGCGGCTGGCCATCGTGCCAGAACAGATAGTGACGCCCCCAGAATGGGCCAGCCTCACCAAACGCATCTTCTAGAATTGGAGAGGTTCCGTAGCAGATGCCTCGCACATCTCGATACAGTTCCGTTCTCAGTCGGGCCAAGCTGGCCCAAATCGGTAACGAGCGGTTCTGCAAATAGTCATCCACATGACTGGCTTCCCACCAAGAGGTTGCGTAGGCGAGGCGTTGGCCAGATGCAGTGCGCAGCCACACTTGACGCCGCAAACGTGGCCCCGGCACCTGCTGAATCACCGACGGTGCCCGATCGAGATCGTCCCCGATCAAAGACATGTCAATCACATCAACTTCAGTGGGTTCTCCCGTCAGGAGTTGTAGATGACGAGTCGGGGAACCGTCTCCCAAAAGCAACACTTGCCAAGTGGGGGAAAGCTGAGCATGGGGCAGTCCTCGCTGCACCATACGTTCGTCACCGACCCAGAGGGGGTTCAAGCTATGCCACTGAGTGACAGGTTTTTGACCGTTGATGGGACTAGAAATTACGTTCAAAAGTCGTTACAAAAATTCATCTACTAATTGCATCATATAGCAATCCTAAATGAATTGTGAGGAGTGATGCCCCCAGCAGCAATTCTCATTTTGAAAGATTTCGCGCCCTATCGGCGCTCACTTGTATCAGTTCAGGGGGCAAAACGGTCGCTTGCGGCGACCGTTTTGCCCCCTGAGTCTCCATAGTGAGAAGTGCTGGCCCGCAGAAAGCAGGAATTGTCTGATGACCGTCTCTTCATTTCACTCAATCATTTCACTCAATCATTTCACCAAATCATTTAAAGGAAGCCCCGGCTCGATTCTGTTATTGTTTGGTGGAACGCCATCGCTCCGTCCTATACGGATAGCATGACCGCCCTTTACAACAGCGCTATGCGCGTTGGTTAAGTACAGTTGTGTGGGGCACGCTGCGCCCCACACAACTGTTTTTGTGCTTAACGCGGTTGCAAACCGCTATACGCAGAAACTAGTTCAATTCTGACGCGAGATAAGGAGATGTTTTTTTATGCTGACCGATCTGCAAACGCGAAAACTGGTCAAGCTTTTCAGCATGTATGATGCAGATTACAAAGGACACATCACCCGCAATGATTTTGAGAATATTGCCAAGAAATTAGCCAAACGCAGAAATTGGTCGTTGCGATCGCCCCGATACATTACCCTCTCCAACCAGTTCACCTACGATTGGAAGTGCCTGAAGCGTGATGCAGACAAAAAACATGACCAGCAGATTTCTTTGGAAGAATGGCTGAATTATTACGACGCCGTATTGAGTGACCCGGAGGCGTATCAAAAAAGTGCTCAGCAGCTTATGGATTTGGTCTTCGATGCCTTCGATCATGACGAAGACGGAAAAATTTGTTCTCACGAATGGGGCGAATTCCTCAGTGTGTTCAATGTTTCTCCGGTGTATGCGCCGCTTATCTTTCCCAAGCTAGATTCAGACAAGAGTGGTTTCTTAAACAAAAACGAAGTCAAAGCCGCTTTTCACGACTTCTTCTACAACGATGATGTGAATTGCCCAGCCAACGAAATGTTTGGCCCCTTTTAGACGAGGGTTCTGAAGCCTAAAGAATGAAGCTTTTGGCGGAGAGGTCAGACGCATCGATACCTGTGAGAATCGCGATGGGGCGGAATTGGTCGGGCGTGCGATCGCCATTGGAGTCGATATTGACCACCGTGCGACTGCCGCGCTGAGTGAGTTCGATGTAGTCATTAAACGGACGACGACTGCTGAAGTTGCGCCCCTTGAAAATGTCGCTGAGATCGATGCGATCGCCCCCTAGCTCAAATCCACGGATTTTATCGACACCCTCGTTTGCGTTGCCGAACACATACCGATCCTTGCCTTT
>JAYKJC010000238.1:0-5731 GCA_035285885.1 Leptolyngbyaceae cyanobacterium
TGTCCTCGCTACCGGACAAACGCACTGGCAAAAACACTCGCTATGGAATGGACGATGCAGCCTTGAGTGCGTTTAGCGTGTTCTTCACCCAAACCCCTTCATTTCTGGCGTATCAGCGCATGATGGAAGGCAGTGCATGATGGAAGGCAGTAAAGGCAAAAGCAATGCCCAAAGACTGTTTGGTGTCCATCAGATTCCAAGCGACAAGCAAATCCGCGACCTGTTAGATGCGGGGCCCCCGGAGCACATTTTTCCTGTGTTTGAGGAAATCTTGCAGGAGCTAGACCAGCAGGGGCCGTTGGAGGGCTTCCGCTCGATTGCGGGCACCCTGTTGATTGCCATGGATGGCACCGAATACTTCAGCTCGAGTCAAATCCACTGCTCGAACTGTTCAACACGCACACTGAAGTCGGGAGAAACCCGCTACTTCCATAGCGTCATTACCCCGGTCATTGTCTGTCCGGGGCAATCTCAGGTGATTCCATTGGTGCCTCAATTCATCGTGCCTCAAGATGGTCATGACAAACAGGATTGTGAGACGACGGCGCAAAACGCTGGTTGGCACACCAGGGGCAACGCTTGAGTGAGCTGAATGTGACGGTTTTAGGGGATGACATCTACTGTCATCAACCCTTGTGCCAACAGCTTTTAGACCAACACCTCAACTTCATCCTGGTGTGCCGTCCGCAGTCTCACACCACCCTCTATGAGCATCTACAGGACATTGAGCTGCCCACGGTCACCGTGAAACGGTGGACTGGAACCGTTGAGGAGACCTATATCTATCGTTATCTCAATGGGGTATCCCTAAGAGATGGTGAGGATACCCTGTTGGTAAACTGGTGTGAACTCACCGTCAGCCGTCCTGATGGGACGGTGACGTACAAAAATTCGTTTGCCACCAACCACAACCTGAACGACGCAAATGTAGTCGAAATCGTTCTGGCAGGACGGACCCGTTGGAAGGTCGAAAACGAGAATAACAACACACTGAAGACAAAGGGCTACAACCTAGAGCACAATTTTGGCCACGGCAAGCAGCATCTGTCCTCATGCTTGGCGACCCTTGCAAGCACTGACCCGTTATCTGTACTTCGACAGTTGGGATCATTTGCTCACGTTCATGCTGGAAGGTCTCGAGCTAGATATCCCGCCCAATACCAGCTAAATTTCCATACTGAGAATTGCTGGATGTACGTAGAGGGACTTGACATTAGACGTCAGTTAATGGTGAAAAGTTCAACACCTTGCTGAGAAGGGTGATTCCTTGATAACTGCGTCCAATTTGATAAAGATTTTTGTAAGCCTGGCTACCAAGGCATTCGCTTTGTGCAAAGAACTGTATTATTTGAAACAAGAGAGGCTCTGAAACTGTTGCAATCAGTCACATTTAAGCGTTGTTTTGGCTGGATTGAGCTTGGCTCGCTAGGGTGACAACTCAATCGCGTTTACGTCATTTTGTAATGACCGTAATACTACGGATATCTGCCCAATCATCTGAAGAGAGTTGCGTAGTTGTAGTGAAGCGCGAATACGGATAGGCATGGATAAATAGCGACATAGGAACACCGAGTTAGCTTGCGTATGTTTGCAAGCCTGGAGTTAGAGCCAAAAGGGTCAAAGATGATAATAGATTACTGGGGACTTTATAACGGTAAAACACGGCAAGAGCTCAATCCTCATGGGCTCCGGGGAGGGGACTTGGTTGTAGCTCCCGACGGCACAGTGGGACGACTGGATCGACCTGGATTTAAGTGGGGATTTTTAGAAGGGTGCGATCGCCCCTATCCCCTGAGCCAGCTCCGCCCAGCTATGTTTCAGTAGGTAAGCTCGTTATGGGTGATGGAGATCATTCTCACCTAGCCACCCTCTGATATTTGCATTAGCATTTCCACAAACACTTGCACTCAGTACAATCCGTTACGTTATTAAACGGAGACTGTACCGATCATGTCAGGCTCACGGGTGTTAAATGAGTCATGGCGGCGATCGCATCGTTGCACAACACTCGCGATTTCCTTTGAAGGTACGCCATTGCGGTCAATGCAGCCCAGTGGGCCTCCCAATCAGACCCAATGCAGCAGTCTTCAATGACATGAAAGAAGTAGTCATGCTGATGGGCATCCAGCGAGGTGTAATGCACACACACATTGGTCAAAGCGCCCATAATCACCAGTGTTTTGATTCCGAGTCCTCTCAGCAATAAATCGAGATCCGTTGCGAAAAAGGCACTGTAGCGCCGTTTCACAATCACGTGTTCTCCATCAATCGGATACAGCTCTGGATAAAAATCTGTTCCAGCCCAGGTTTCCAAACAGTGAACGGGTTCCGCTCCATCCAGTTCTCGGCCAAAATCCACCATTTCCTTGCGGTGAACTTCTTGGGTATGAATAATCGGCATCTTTGCCTGACGAGCAGCTTCCAGCACCCGCTTCGCTTTGGGTAGCACGTCTGCTGAGCCCACGGTTGGCAGTGGCCCTCCGGTAAATACATCTTCCTGAAAGTCGATAACCAGCAAGGCTGTTGATGTGCGATCGATCGAAAATCCTTCCATTGTGTGCCTCCTCTCCCAGTGTGTTCCTTCTCTCCAGTGCGGTTAAACTCTACCAACGCTGATTGACTGACAAAACTCTCGAACCCTTTGTTCTACCGTAGTGACATGACACAGCTAATTTAGTGTCTTAGATGGATGCGTTACGGCTACCGCCTAACGCATCCTACCCCACATACATTGGGGGATTGTGTAGGGTGCCGTATAGCCCAAAGGGCATACCAGAAAAGCGAAGCGTAACGAACCAGATAATCTGTGTCGTGCCAGCGGAGGGGTAAAGCCCTTCGGGTGTGGCTTCAATAGAGCGTTAGCAAAACCCATCAAAACCCTTGCCGTTGTTGGGTTTTGCTCCACTTAGTAGGGTGAGGCACCGCCCACATTCTGCATTCTCAGGCAAGCCCTATGGCTACGGCTTAACGCTATGGAGGTTTAACGTTGAGTTTGATCTGCCCAGGGCGTAAGGGCTCTGGAGAGCCATCTCAATCCATAGTCGAGAGTGAGCCCGATGAGTCCAATCAGCACGATACAAAACAGCACCTTCTCTGTTTGTAAGAAGCGCTGAGCTTGAACAATCTTAAACCCTAATCCCGTCTGAGCCGCCACCAGTTCTGCAATAACCAGAAAATTCCAGGCCCCTGAGATGTTGACCCTCAACGTATCCAGCACATTAGGAAACGTGGCTGGAATAATCACCTTCGTCAAGACATCCCGACGATTCGCCCCCAAGGTATACGCGACGTTGATCATTTCATTGGGAATGAACTTCACGGCATCCGCCACCATGATGGCGTTGTACAGAACAACGCCAAGGCAGATGATGAGTACCTTCGCACCTTCTCCCAATCCCACCCAGATGATAATCAACGGCACGAACGCCATGACGGGCATGTAGCGAATAGTTCCGACAATGGGGGCGAATAGACTATCCATACTGTTGAACGTGCCCATGGCAATGCCCATGGGCACACCGATGAGCGCCGCGAGAACAAACCCGCCCGCCACCCGCCCGCAACTGACCAAGACATCCACAGCGAGCTGGTCCTCCGTAAACAGTTCCCAACCAGACTGAAGCACGGCTGTTGGCGTCGGCAAAAAAATCGGTTCGACCCACCCTGCATAGCTAAACAGCGCCCACACCGTCAGCGGCACCGCAAGCGAGAACGACACAATGGCCACCGATAACCACCGAGGAAAGGTTTGTCGAATGCTCCAAAACACCGATGGCCTGAGGTATCGTTTGTCGGAGGATGGCTCAGGAACACTGAGATTTGCTTGATTCAGCGTAGATTGTGCCATGGGGTTTTCCTCAAAAAATTCTGAGAATCGGGTGAACGCTTTACTATAAGATGACGGTTGTTTGGCAGAGCCACTGTAGCATCTACCACATTCCACAACCGATACGTTTGGTTAATCTGCATATAAGCCAAAACCATTTGGGGAAGTGGAGTTTTCCCGGCAGGAAGTACCTGTTTAGCGGGACCCCCTCTGCGCAAGGGGGAGTTAGAGGGGGTCCCCCCTTCGCAAGGGGGGATTAAGGGGGGTAAAGCTCGATTCTTTGGTCTACTGCTTCGCTGAATAACACAGTTCCTAAAAAGAAAAGGGTTTATGTTCCTGCACGTCTTATCGCCTTCGTTCTCAGCTCATTATCTTTGACGCTATGTATCTTAAGCCGCACCATAGAATCGCAATTCTGCTCCATGAAGGGCTCTCTGGGTCTAAAGGAAAAACTGGCATTTCTCTACTGCGCTACAGCGAATTACCAATCGTGGCGGTCATCGACTATAGCTGTGTGGGAAAATCCGTGCCTGAAGTCACTGGGATTCAGCGAGACGTGCCTATCGTGCAATCGGTGACGGATGCGTTGAGGTATGAGCCCGACGTGCTGGCAATTGGCATTGCCCCCTCTGGTGGCGCGTTGCCGGATGAGTGGTTCCAAGAACTCAAGCAAGGGGTTGCAGCTGGGCTATCGGTGGTCAATGGGCTGCATACGCCCATGGCGAGTGATGCAGAATTGAATGAGTTGCTAAAGGACGGTCAGTGGATTTGGGATGTGCGGAAAGAGCCGTCTGGGTTGATGGTGGGCAGTGGGAAAGCGCGATCGCTCTCCTGTAAACGAGTGCTCACCGTTGCTACGGATATGAGCGTTGGCAAGATGTCCACTAGCCTGGAACTGCATCGAGTGTCGAAAGAGCGGGGGCTGCGATCAGCCTTTATCGCTACCGGGCAGACGGGACTGATGTTGGGGTATGACGGCATTCCTCTCGATGCTGTGCGCATTGACTTTGCGGCAGGAGCGGTAGAGCAAGCGGTGATGCGACACGGAGAAACCAGCGATATCGTCCACGTTGAAGGGCAGGGGTCGCTGATGAATCCTGCATCTACGGCGACGCTGCCATTGATGCGGGGAAGCCAACCGACGCATCTCATCATGGTGCATCGAGTCGGGCAAACCCATATCTGGAACTTCTCGGATTTCAAAATTCCGCCTTTGCCCGATGCCATTCAGCTCTGCGAACTGGTGGCCTCTGGAGCGGGCACCTTTACCGATGCAAAAGTCGCGGGCGTGGCACTCAATACCTTTGGTCTATCGGAGGACGAGGCGAAGCGGGCGATCGCCCAAACTCAAGACGAAACAGGACTCCCCTGCACTGACGCCATCCGCTACGGCGCTGCCCCTTTACTGGATGCCATTCTAAACGCGTAATCCTTATGACCATCCCTCCCGTAAGGGCGAAGCATCTGGGAGACAGATTCTGATTACCCAAGAGATTATTATCCAGATGCTTCGCCCCTACGGGATGATCCATCGGGGTTGCCTGACGGGGGATATGCGATCTTACAGAAATCCCCTTAAACGACAACGCTCCCCAGCGCGAGTCCTGTCACCAACATGCCGAAAACCAGGAAAGGCTGAGCGCTCGCCTGATACTTCACGTCGTTCTCCAGGGGATCGCGCAGGAAATACATGTCCTGAAATGTGATCTGCGGAACGATAAACAGAATCAGAATCGTCGCGTAGAGATGCTGACCGATGCTGATGAGATATAGGGCAACACCCGCCTGAAAAATGTCAATCATCAACACACAAATCCAGGCGGCGGATTTAACGCCAAACATGACGGGAAGGGATTGGAGGCCGAGTTGGCGATCGCCCTCCACACTTTTGAAATCATTCACCAC